>JBAUTP010000055.1:0-2647 GCA_049582265.1 Thermoplasmata archaeon | reverse complement strand
GCTCTGATTCAACAGTACCTGGGAACAGTCCGAGCCAACAACGGCCATGCCCCGGTGCCTGACAGGGCTGAGATCGAACGTCTGCTCCTGAGTCAGATGGACCGCGCGCCTACACACTTGGTCCTGGTACTCGAACGGAGGGAGGAGACCCAGCTCGACTATCTCATGAATGGAGTCGTGGAGACTGGCCGGGAGACGAATGCGGGTCGGCTCGAGCGATGGTTGCACCTACCCAAACTCCGCGGAATCCGGGTGGCCAATGCGTCTTATCCCTACACCGTCGAGGGAGCGAGATTCGAATGCATCGAGCCAGTTCGACCGTACCACGAGATGCGACCGGGTCCTGCCGAGCGAGAACCGGACCGGATGCCTGGTCACATCTGGCCGGGTTCCCACGCATTCGCCGAGAATTTCGGACGCCTTCCGGTGGGGAAGCTTTCCTTGATCGAGATCGACGGGGAGGTGCCAGACTACATTCCTGGGATTCTCATCAACCCCATGATTGCCTCCGTAGTGAGCGGAGGAGGCAGGGTCGTTTCAGTACCGCCGTCAATGATCCCCCCCAAGGAGATCTTTGAGTCATTGAACAAAGCCGTCCCGAAACATCAATTCCTGGAAAGGTTCCGACTGTTCGATGCATCGGGCCAGACATCTCAATTGGAAACGAATGCAAAGTCGGAGTTTTCCCAGGTTGTGATTCAACTGAAGGACGTTATTCCTTCGGCGGCGACTGAGGCTATCGATTCTCGCCCGACGGAGAGCCCGCTGGCGAGATTCATGAAGGAGGGCGCCGCACTGGGCAATCCTGCCCTCGTCACCATGTTCGTCTCCGGGCTACAAGCGATGGCCGCGGCGATGAAGCAGCCGATCACCGAGGAAGTATTGGCCCAGTTCCCTAGTCAGATTCAGACGTCATTCTACACTACGCCTATGCACGGGCTGGTCGTCGGACCGACGGGGGCACCTCTCTTCGAACGACTCCGCCGGTTGGCGGGACTCCATCTGCATCTTAGTGTTCGACTGGGGCGGATCTTCATCTACGGGTCGAATCCGTGGACTCCAGCGTTTGTGATGACCGAGGGCCAGGGTAATACCCCATACGACCTTTTGCGAATCGTCTGAAGCCAACCCTCTTTGCCGCTCGCGTTCGTCGGCCCCTCCTTCGCCTGGCGTGTGAAAGGGTCATTCCACGAACGTCTACTTCCTCGCATCGGTTCATCGAAGCAGACAAGTTGCCGAGACGGTTCTTTCCCCCCGTCACCCGGCTGCATTAGGCGAAGCCAGTCTAGGAGGCGCGGGTCGTCGCTATTGGCGATTCCGGGATCTTTTCCACTGGTCGGAACCGCATGACGGCAACAGCGCATACGCCCGCCACCGTCGCAGTAGCGAGAATCGGCGCCCACACTCGCGCGACAAGTATCATCGTCCCACCCAGGGTGGCCCCCGCGAAGAGGCCAAGCACGATGGCCGTCCATCTTCGTTCGTCGGAACCGGCGACCCCGATCGCGGCAAGTTCGGCCATAAGGGCGGCTAGCGCTGTCGTCAGAACCGTAGTAGTGACGCCGGAGAGAGCGAAGTGCCGGGCGCCCGCAGCCTGCGCTCCCATGGCGATCGAGCTCAATCCAATCAGCACGTAGACCAAGTTGCCGCTGGGGGTCCCCGAAATTGCGAACCACAGGAGGCTGAAAACGACAAGGGCGACCAGCTCTAGCCCAAGCACCCAAGTAACACGACGAGGCCACACGGAGGCATCCTTGACCTTCGCCAGAACCCTTCCAGCGAGGAATGCTCCGAATGAGAATCCGAGCAGGGCGTCGAGAGAACGGAACGCCTGGAATTGGTGACGCTGACTCACGGCCAACGCCAGCAGCACGGTGTTGCCGGTCATGTTAGCGGTAAAGATCGCGCCGAGCCCGAGGTAACTGACCGCATCCACGACTCCGGCGGCGAACGTGAGCGCGATCAGAAGGGCGTCGCGAATCCGAACTTCAGAATCGGTCACAAATTGGTCGAGCCCGCGCTTCTAGGTGTCAGACTCAGCGGTGCCCCTTCCCGTAGATTCTGTGGGTTCAACCCGAATTGGACTCACCACAGGATGGTGTATTGGCCGCAACGACACTCTACGACTAATCAGAGTCGTTCGGCCGACGACCCCGGGCGGCGGATCCTGACACGGCACCTTTTCCGGCGTGGAGGATCTTCTCGAGGGCTTGAATATTCGTTCTAAAGTAAACGAGGTCAGAATGGAACATTACCACACCCCTCCTCAACCGGGAAAACTCTTGAGAATGCCTTCTCGATGCGCTCAATCGTTCCAGTTGTCTCAGGTGGTCGATCAGTGGCTCGATTCTGAGTTTGGACCAGTCGGTGGATGAATTGAGGCCGGAAAATGCCTCTCGCAATTCCTGAAGCTTCTTTCGGAAAACGGGCAGTTTCGCCTTGTACACTCGGTCCACCATTTCTCTGCCTCTGGTGTAAGCCGAGGGCTACATGTTGAGCGTTTGGTCGAGGGTAACGAGGCGCTCGAATCGTGGGTCCTTTCTCGCCTCGGCATACAGCGGTGAGTACCTGACGGAAGTCAATGGGAGCGTATGATTCTTCACGGCTTCAAACATGTACTCGAAGAACTTGTCTACGTCCCCAAGGG
>JBAUTP010000054.1:0-9762 GCA_049582265.1 Thermoplasmata archaeon | reverse complement strand
TTGGGGATCTTGAGCTCGGCGGCCGCCTTCTTGACGGCGGCGAGAACCCCAAAGTCGCCGCAGCCAGGGCACCAGATGGAGGGGACCGCCTTTGCATTTTGAGTCATCTTAGTTCCCTCGGATGGATCTCACGATATCGGGAGAACGGAACGACGTCCCGTCGAACTTGAGGATGGAACGCAGTTTGGCGTGGTGTTGAGGCAGGGCGTCCCGGATGAGGCCGGCCAGTTGCCCGGTATAGTTGTGCTCCACGATGAAGGCCGTGTCCACCTTCGTAAGGAACGGGTCGAGCGTCGCGGTTTGGACCGGGAAGAGCGTTCGAGCCTGGAGGAATCGAGTCGGGGTGCCGGTCGCGGCAAGAATCTCTTGCGCCTCCCGAATCGGACCCCACGTGCTTCCGAAGCCAATGATCCCGAGCTTGGCCTCTGAATCTCCGTAGTAGCGCGGGAGGGGGAGGTCGGGGGCGGCGAGCGTGAGCTTCTCCATTCGTTTCCGCATCATCTTGACCCGGTTCGCGGGGTCGACGGAAACATGACCCCACTCATTGTGCTCGTTCCCGGTCACCTGAGCGGTAAATCCAGGGGTTCCGGGCGGGAGGGAGGGAGAGATGCCATCGGGCGTCAGTTGGTAGCGCATGTAGGACGCCGCACCCTCCATTTCGGCGGCCGTGAGTAGCTTCCCTCGTTCGACTCGGACGGTATCGAGGCGGAGCGGCGCCGAGGTAACGGAGTTCTGGCATAGGGCCTGGTCCAGCAACAAGATGACGGGGACGCGCCACTTCTCGGCGAGGTTGAGGGCGTCGACGGTGAGACCGAAGCAATCGTCGATGGTCCCCGGCGCAAGAATGAAACGGGGAAACTCCCCGTGACCGATATGGGCCAGGTGAGCGAGGTCGGACTGTTCGTTCCGGGTCGGTTGGCCCGTCGAGGGACCGACGCGTTGGCAGTCGGCCACAAGGATCGGGATCTCGGCGGTCCCGGCATGCCCGATCCCTTCGGTCATCAAGGAAAGCCCCGGTCCGCTCGTGGAGGTCATCACGCGAGCTCCCGCGTACGCAGCACCCATGATCATGTTGATCGCCGCGAGCTCATCCTCGGCTTGGCGGACCACGCCGTGAAACGAGGGCAAGTACCGCATCAGGTACTCCATAATTTCGGTCGCGGGCGTGATGGGATAACCCGCGAAGAAGCGACCGCCCCCGACGACAAACCCGAGGGCAACGGCTTGGTTGCCCGTGGTAAGTATCTGGTCGTGCGCCTCGCCGGGGGCCACCGACCATCGGTTGGCAAAATCGGGGAGCTCGAGCGCCGCCTTACGACCGATCTCGAGCGCCCTGAGGTTCTTTTCCAGGGCTTCGGCGCTCCGTCGCTTGAATCGTTCCTCGATGACCGCGCGGGTCGCGGCCTCATCGAACCCCAGGATCACCGAGAGCGCGCCGTAGGCCGCGGTGTTCTTGAAGATCGGTTGACCCAAGGCCCCACCCACGAGGGTCGCGAAGGGAAACCCCTGCGAGTTCGGAACGTCCGTTTGGAACACGGAAGAGTCGAAGAGGATGAATCCGTCATCCTCGAGCTCCTGACGGCCGTAGGTGACCGCCTCGTTATCGAACGCGACGATGACGTCGACCTTCGGCTTCGAAGCGGCGATGGGCTCGCGGCTGGCACGCACCGACGCGTCGGCATGCCCTCCGCGAATGCGAGAGAGCACATTGCGAGAGGCGTAGACGTAGAGACCCTGCTTACGGAAGTACCGACCCAGGAGGTCAGAAACCGTGAGGGAACCGTCGCCCCCCTGCCCTCCAATCATGACGGCAAGGTCCGTGAGCTCCTTTCCCCGTCGGCCCTGGGCGGGGCCTGTGTCAACGTCGATCGTCGTCGCTCGAGCTGCCGGAATCGTCATTGATGCAGGTGGGAGCGGCGCTTCGCCCCTTCGATGATATTCGATTCGTGAAGATTATATAACCATAGTGCGGGCGATGACTCCCTCGCCCTCAACTAACGTACCCATCTGTCTTGGCGAGGCTGGGAATTTGGGACGCAACGAGAGCAAACAAGGTTATCTCGCGGCGCCCGCTCATTCATATGATGGCTTCGTCCAAAATCGTCGAGGATTACCATCCTCGGACCGCCGACCAACGTCGCATGCCTTCCAAGATCCTGTTCTGGGATGAAACCCTTCGCGACGGCGAACAGATGCCTGGTGTCCATTTCTCCCCCGAAGAGAAGCTCGAGATCGCCACGGCCCTCTCCGATGCCGGGATGGGAATCGTGGATGCAGGAATCCCCGTCGTTTCCGAGGAGGAGGCTCGCGCAGTCCGCCTGCTAGCCCATGCGGGACTCAAGTCGAAGATCCTCGCTTCGGGGAGAACCGTTCCCACGGATATCGAAGCGGTCATCAACAGTGGTGTGGACTTGATTGCGATCTTCATCGCAGCGAGCGAAGTACACCTTCGCTACAAGCTCAAGATGACGCAGGATGAGGTCGTCGCGGCCGCTCGAAAGAGCGTCCGCCGCGCCAAGGACGCGGGCTTGCACGTTGCCTTCGTGACGGAGGATACGGTTCGCGCCCCGTTCGATTTTGTGGAGCGTTTATACTTAGCCGTGAAGGAGGAAGGAGCCGACCGATTGGTCATCTCCGACACCGTTGGGATCATGACGCCGCTCACCTTCCGATGGTATCTTGCGGAGTTCGAGCGACGCGTGCGACCCACGGATTGGTCGGTACACTGCCACAACGACTTCGGACTCGCGACAGCGAACACGCTGGCCGCCCTGGAGGCGGGAGTGAACGCCCCCCACACCTGCGTCAACGGTCTCGGCGAACGCGCGGGGAACACGTCCATGGAGGAGCTCGTTATGGCACTCGAGTCCCTCTATGGGGTGCACACGGGCATTGACACGAAGGCACTCTATCGGATTTCTCGGCTGGTCGAAGAGCGGTCGGGCATCCCGGTGGCGGCCAACAAGGCGATGGTCGGCTACAACTCCTTCGCGCATGAGGCGGGGATCCATACCCACGGCATCCTCCAGCACACCCTCACGTACGAGCCTCTCCAGCCGGAGTCGGTGGGCCGACACCGCAGTATGATCCTAGGGAAGCATACCGGGAAGGCCGCCATCGCCGAGAAACTCAAGGAGAGGAAGGTCGATTGCTCGGACCCTGTCCTGCTCGAGATCCTTCAGATGGTCAAGGAACGGACCGAGGGACGCAGCAAAGCCGAACTTCGCAAGTTCCTCGACGAATACCGCCACCTCTTTGAACGGCCGGGACTTTCCGACCCTGAGTTCTGGGCCATCGTGGAGGAACTCGGACTTAAGATGGAGCCAGCGTGATGCACGCGAACGGACACGGACAAACACTCGCGGAAAAGGTGCTCGCGAGAGCAGGACACCTGGAGCGGGTGACGCCAGGTCAGATCATCGACGGCCGGGTGGACCTCGCCATGATGCACGAAGCCGGCGCTCAGACGGTCGGACCGTTCCACGAGATGGGTGCGCCTCGCGTCTGGGACCCCGATCGCGTCGTTATCGCGATCGATCACTGGGTTCCGGCGTCCTCGGAAGCCTCCGCCGTGCTCCACCGGATCCTTCGGAAGTTCGCGGACGAGCAACACCTTCCCCACTTCTACGATGTGGGCAACCACGGCATTTGTCATCAGATCCTTGCGGAGAACGGCTGGGTCGTTCCCGGAGACCTGGCCGTGGGAACGGACTCGCACACGAACATGTTGGGAGCTATGGGCGCGGTGGCGAGCGGGATCGGTCCCACCGAGATGGCGGCCGTCCTCGCCCTGGGCCGCCTGTGGCTCAAGGTCCCCCCGACGATCCGGGTCAACGTAACGGGCCACCTCGGCCGAGGTGTAACGGCGAAGGACCTCGTCCTTCGCGTGACGGGCGAGATCAAAACCACCGGGGCGACCTACAAGTCCGTCGAATTTACCGGGCCCACCATCCAAGCTCTCTCCATGCCCGAGCGGTTCACGCTGTGCAACATGACGACGGAGATGGGAGCCAAGTGCGGCGTCATCGGGCCGGACGAGACGACGTTCGAGTACCTCCGGCCCATCGCCAAGCATGCGATGCACCCGCTCGCCGCGGACTCCGATGCCCACTACGAGCGTACCCTCGAGATCAATGTCGACGGAATGCCCCCTATGGTGGCGTGCCCGTACTCTCCGGATAACGTGCGTCCACTTCCCGACGTCGCTCGGGAGCACATCAAGGTCGACCAAGTGTTCCTAGGGTCCTGCACGAACGCACGGATCGAGGACATGCGCGAAGGCGCCGCGCTCATGAAGGGTCAGAAGGTCCACGCCGGTGTACGATTCATCGTTTCGCCGGCCTCCACCAAGGTGTATCAACAGTGCCTGCACGAAGGCATCATCGAGATCTTCACCCAGGCCGGAGCGGTGTTCACGAACTCAAGTTGCTCGGCGTGTTTTGGTGGGAATATGGGCATTATGGCGCCCGACGAGGTCTGCGCCTCGTCTTCCAATCGCAACTTCCCCGGCCGTATGGGTGCAGCCAACGCCCGCATCTACCTCATGTCTCCCGCAGCGACGGTCGCGACGGCCATTCGGGGAGAACTTGCGGACCCGCGTGAGTTCGCCTGAATCGGGGTGCTGATGCAGACGGTCTTTGACGGCCGCGTCTGGACGCTCGGGCGTGACATCGACACAGATGGGATCATCAGTGGAAAGTATCTCAGCGTGATCGACCCCCAGGAGCTCAAGAAGCACGTTCTCGAGATCGCACTCCCCGAATTTGCGGCGAACGCGAAGCCGGGGGACATCATCGTCGCGGGGGAGAATTTCGGCTCGGGTTCGAGCCGTGAACATGCTCCGGCCGGACTTCGTGCGGCGGGGGTGAGCGCCGTGGTCGCCGACTCCTTTGCGCGGATTTTTTTCCGGAACGCGATCAACCTGGGGCTGCTCGTGATCGAAGCGCCCGGGGTCCGGGCCGCGTTCGAGAAGTGGGACATCGCCCATGTCGATCTTCCCGCGGGCCGGATCGTCAATCAACGCACGGGCCAGGTCATCGAGTTCCCGCCCCTCCCTACCCATCTCCTCGATCTCTTGGAAGCAGGCGGGTTGGTGGAGAAAGTCAGGCGTGAGATCGCGCAATCCCAGGGAACTTCCTCCGCATGACCTCCGCCGGATACCGCATCGTTCTTCTCCCTGGGGACGGGACGGGCCCCGAAGTGGTCCGCGAGGGCGAGAAGGTCCTCGCGGCGCTAGCCGAAGGGGGTCCCTCCCCGTGGAGGTTGGAGCGCCACGAGGGAGGAGCGCAGTACTACCAAGCCCATGGTAAAGAATGGGAACCGGACTCCGAAGCGGCGGCCCGCGCCGCCGACGCGATCCTTCTGGGAGCCGTCGGATGGCCCGGTGTCTCGATGCCGAACGGCGACGTCGCGGGCGGTGCCCTCGTCCTGGGTCTCCGACGCGACCTCGACCTCTTCGCCAACGTTCGCCCCTGCCGGCTCTACCCCGGTGTGGTCCACCGCATCAGCGGATCCTACCGCGAAGTGTGGTCCCCGGACAAGGTGGACATGGTCATCGTCCGGGAGAACACCGAGGACCTCTACGCCCCGATTCGAGGGGAGCTCAGTCGGGGGGGCGAGACGGAAGTCGCGATCGACACGCGCATCATCACGCGGAAGGGCGCGGAACGCGTGATCCGCTTCGCCTTTGAGTTAGCGCGGGCCCGGGTCAAAGGCGCTCCCGAGGACGGGAAGAAGCGCCTCACCTGCGTCGACAAATCGAACGTCATGAGCGGCTGCCGTTTCTTCCGAGCGACCTACAACCGCGTGGCCCCCGAGTACTCGGAGGTGGACCGCGATTACGCGTACGTGGACGCCTTTTGTCAGTGGGTCGTTCGGAACCCCGAGCGCTACGATGTCGTCGTGGCCCCGAACATGATGGGCGACATCATTACGGACTTGGCCTCCGTTCTGCAGGGCGGCATGGGTTTCGCCGCCGGGGCCAACATCGGCGTCGACCATGCCATGTTCGAACCGGTGCACGGAAGTGCGCCCAAGTACGCCGGCCGCAACATGGTGAATCCCATGGCCACGTTCTTCGCCGTTGAGCTGATGCTTCGCTGGTTGGGAGACCGCCACCACGACCCGGGCCTGGTCCGACAGGCCGACCGACTGGAGCGAGCGCTCGCGCAGGTCCTCGGAAGCGGCCAAGCCAAGACGTACGACCAAGGAGGGACGGTCTCAACATCGACCGCCGGAGATATGGTCGCCTCCGCCATCCGCACCCTGAAGGCGTAAGCGTGTCGCGCAACGTGGCCATCGTGGGTGGAGCGATAACGAAGTGGGGCGTGCGCCCCGCGAGCTGGGCCGAACTCGCGCAGGAGATCGGTGGGGCTCTCTTTGGGTCCGTCCCCCACCTGACCGCGGCCGACGTCGACTCGCTGTTCGTGGGCGCCGCCGAGCCCGAGCGGTTCGCGTTCCAGTCGCATGTGGCGCCGTTAGCGGCCGAGCAGATGGGGCTCCGACCGCACCGCATCATCCAGCGTACCGAGCTCGCCTGCGCGTCGGGCCAGTCCGCGATACGGAGTGCCTACGCCGCCATCGCTTCCGGCCTCTCGGACGTGGCCGTCGCCGTCGGCATCGAAAAGATGAACCTCCCATCGATGGCCGAAGCGAACACGGCCATGGCATGCGTCCTCGACCGCCCGTGGGACGGACCGCATGGCGCCACCGCCCCTCCCTTCTTCGCGATGGTCGCCCAACGACACATGCTCGAGTTCGGGACGACCGAAGAGCAGCTGGCCGCCGTTTCCGAGAAGAACCATCGGTTCGCGAACTCGAATCCTTCGGCGCAATTCTACGAGAAGCGTTTCGACCGAGCGAAGTTGCTTCGGCTGCCCCTGATCGCTCCTCCGCTACGACTCGGGGACTGCTCTTCGATGACAGATGGGGCGGCTGCCGTCGTCCTGGCCGGAGAAGAGTTCGTGCGTCGATACACCGATGCGCCGGCGTGGATCCGAGGGACAGGACAATATTCGGACTTTCACAACCTATCCCACGCGGGCTCCCTAACCGACTGGGTCGGTCTTCGGCGCGCCTCGATGGAGGCCTTCCGACAGGCGGGCGTGGGGCCTTCTGACCTCGATTTTGCCGAAGTCCACGACTGCTTTTCCATCTCCGAGATCATTGAGTACGAAGCGCTGGGCCTCTGCCCTCCCGGCACCGGGGGAGCCTATGCGCTCGATGGTAAGTCGGACCTCGGCGGGGAGGTCGTCGTCAACACGCGCGGCGGGCTTCTCGGCTGCGGCCATCCGTTGGGAGCGACGGGGATCGCCCAAGCCCTCGAGGTGTATCAGCAGTTCGCGAGCGTGGTGCCTCCGCATCGTCATGTGACGGATGCCGAGTGGGCACTCGTGCACAACCTGAGCGGCAGTGCGAACGTCCATTCCACGATGATCTACCAGCGAGGCGGCTAACGATGGTCGCGGTTGGGGTGAAACCCAAGGCCGACGCCCAGCCGCCCAAGAATTCCGGAACGACCGAGGACAGAGCCACGAGCCAAACGAAGGCCCCACTACCCGAACCTTCGACCCCACTCTTGCTAGATTTCTTCCCTCTGGAGGGTCCGACCGAGACCATGATGGCGCCGTTCTTTCGAGCTCTCAAGGAAGGACGATGGACGACGACGCGCTGTCCTACCGACGGCATCCTTCACTGGCCGCCCCGATGGGTCTGCCCCGAGTGCCACCGGGATGAGTTGGAGTGGGTGGACCTCCCGCGCGGGGGGACGGTGTATGCCTTCAGTGCGGTCCTCGTGGGGGCGCCCCTGGGAATGGAGGCCGATGTCCCGTTCGTGGTCGGGCTCGTCGACCTCGACGGAGTCCCGCTTCGTCTCTTTGGCAGGATCGAGGGGAAAACCTGGGACCGTTTCGCGATCGGTGACCGCGTACAGGTCGAGATTTTCGACCGGCCGGATGGCCGGGTCTTCTACCGATTCCGGTCGGCGGACTAGAACCGCCCGACCGGCGCTCCTGGCATCGGTGGTTTCCCCCGACTCGTGTACGGCCGGATAACTGGCCCGAAGGCCATACCCTCAGAGCCCTCGTACCGGCCCCTTCCGTGACTCGGCTCGACGGATTACGTCCTGTTTTGTGATGCCCTAAGTAAGGCTATTTATACACCCCCTAGGTCTCGCGCGCCGCCGATAGGCAAGGTCAATCTTCAATGGACCAGGGGAGAACAGAATGGTGGCCCCGCCACCGATGGACGGTCACGATTCTCCTCTTCGCCTTCGGCGTCGCGTTGTTGCTCCGGACCGTGTTTACGGCCGGCATCATCGAGCAGTTCGGCGCGCTCTACGTCTACGGCGGCGGGTCCGACTCCTACTACCACTCCCGGGTGACGACCTATATCATCCTCAATCACCGAAACCTGATCTTCGACCCGCTCCTCCGATACCCCACCGGAGCGATCAACCCGCGGGAACCGCTCTTCGACTGGATGAACGCGGTCCTGGGCATCGTGTTCGCGGGCTCCTTCGGAGG
The DNA here is from genome assembly GCA_049582265.1 of Thermoplasmata archaeon. GTDB lineage: Archaea > Thermoplasmatota > Thermoplasmata > Lutacidiplasmatales > UBA184 > Lutacidiplasma. Next base: position 1,240 of record JBAUTP010000054.1, on the reverse strand, counting down.
GAACGCTGTCAACGCGGGCGGATGGTTCCTGAGCGTGCAGGCTCCCTTCTGGTCGGCGATCACCGTGTTCCCGGTCTACCTGATCGGGAAGGAAGTGGGCAGTCGACGTACCGGCCTCGTCGCCGCTATGATCTATCCGTTCCTCGTGGCCAACATCGAGTCATCCACGTTAGGGTACGCGAACTATCTCTCATTCTACACGTTCTTCATTCTGCTCACGATGTACAGCTACATGCGCACCGTGAAGGCGGTGGGCAGTCGTCGTTGGGTCGAGTCCTACGGAAAACCACGGCAGATCCCGGATGCGATCCGGGCCTTCGTTCGAACGGAACGAACCGCGGTCAAGTGGGCCGTCTTCACCGGGGTAAGTTTCGGCGCTCTGGCGTTGGCCTGGCAGGGCTACACGTTCGCCGTTGCGATCATCGTCATTTTCGTCATTTTTGCCCTGATCGTGGAGCGCGTGCGTCGCGTGGACTCGTTTGGGCTGTACATTGCCACGTGGATCGTGGGCCTCGTGGGATTCCCTCTCGCCATGCCGTACTACCTCGTCCAGGGGCAGTTCAGCGGCTGGTTCGACATTCCCTTGCTGGTGTTCTTCGGAACGCTTCTCATCGCTCTCCCGTTCATGTTCCTTCGCGACTATCCTTGGGTCGTTTCGGTCCCCGTGCTCGTTGCCGTGGCTGGCCTCGCCGTCCTCGCGTTGGCCATCGTCAACAACACGTTCTTCATCACGATCGTCACGGGACAAGGGTACTTCGTCAAGACCCTCGTATACTCGACCGTCGCCGAAGCCCAGGCCCCGTCCATCGACTCCTTGATCATCGGTTACGGCGTCGTCACGTTCTTCCTCGCTTTCGTGGGCCTTGTCCTCGCGGGCTACACCACGGCCCGCCGACGTTTTCCCCGGGTGCTCATGTTCTTCCTCGCGCTTGCCGTCGTCAGCATCTATTTGCCGCTCTCGGCGGCCAAGTTCTTCTACCTGGGGTCGCCGATCTTTGCCCTCCTGCCGGCCGAGGCGATTGTGCGCGCGCTCGACGCGGCCGGATTTCCGGCGCTGCGTCGTAACATTACGGCGCTCTCCGACCGGCGCGGGAAGGTCTCCGCGTTCCGTCGGTCCTTCAAGCTCCGGCAGCTCTTCATCCTCCTGCTGGTGGTGGGGATCCTGGTCCCCAACATCTGGTACGCGATCGACGCCGGGATCCCGGAGAACACAAAGTCGCAGTTCGGAGCCCAGATCGAC
>JBAUTP010000053.1:0-15724 GCA_049582265.1 Thermoplasmata archaeon | reverse complement strand
CCACTCCCTGGGTCGATGACAGATTGGCGGTTGGTTCGGCGACCGCAGACCCTGCGAAGGGATTTAGAGGCAGTTTCTCGGGAAAGCAGCCACTGGAGGGACTCGAACCCCCGACCTGCTGATTACGAATCAGCTGCTCTGCCAACTGAGCTACAGTGGCGCGCTAGGAGGTTCCGAGGTCCGCTCCTCTATAATCGTATCTGGTAGCGGACCGCGGGCGGTCCTCGCAGTCTACGGATTCCGCGAGGTACAACCCTCATGGCCACGTCCGGTCACGGAGCCTGACCCGCGACGGTGGATGGGCCACCCGGTCCCAGTATCTTGATCCGGTCGACAGCGGCGATCTCGTCGAGGTACGTCGCCACGGCCGGGGGTACCCACGAACGCCACGCGTCCGAGCGCAGCATTTCGCGTCGGATGACCGACCCCTGAAAGTGGTCGCGATCGACCCACGCCGGGTGGAGGATCGGATACCCCGCCTTCTGGAAGAGCAGCTTCGTGAGGGGGTTGTTGGTATAGACGCGCTCAAACCGAGGGACGAGAGATTCCACGTGCGCCACCCAGATCGCATGGCGTTCGACATCCACGAGGGGATAGGCACGTACGGACGTTACGCCGGCTTCACGGACGGCCCTCTCGACCATCTCGATCCGCTCACCCGAGGTGAACGGGTTCTGGGGGGTATGCGAAAGTTGGGCACTGCCGACGCCCAGCATGAGCTCGTCGACCCCTCCTGTTCGGCGGATCTCCGTCACGAGCGCGAGATGCCCTCGATGGAACGGCTGGAATCGGCCCACGAGGAGACCGCGCATGGGCCGTGGAGCCCTATTCGGGGCTCATCTCATCCATATCGTCGAGGAACTCATCGATGTGGGGGCAACGGGCGGTGAGGTAGTAGCGGCAATGGGAACAGCGCGTGTCGTCGAGATGCGTCGACAATTGATGGTTGAACGCATAGCACGAGCGTCCCACGAACCGCTCCTCGTCGCTGGCCGGCTCGGGTTCGCCGTACGTGATTCGGGGAGCGACCGGCGGATGGATGGGTGCCCGCGGCGGTCCTCTCACGTGCCGGCCGGACGAGCCGGGGGCCCTTTTAACGTACCGGACCCCGTCTCAGTCCGGTTGGTAGCGTGCACCATGGAAGCGAGCCGTTCGAGGAGAGATTCCTTCTGAGGCTCCTGGCCGACGAGGGCGTACTTGAGCACGTCACGTAGGGTCCGGACAGGGATGACCTCGATCTGCCCCAGGTACCGCGTCTCGAGGACCAGGTCCTCCATGTTGTCCTCGGGAATGAGTACGCGACGCAGGCCCGAGTCCGAGGCGGCTTCCACCTTGGCCGTGACACCGCCCACGGGCAGCACTTGGCCCCGGACGGAGAGCGAGCCGGTCATCGCCACCGACTGGTCCACGGCCACCCCTTCGAGCGCGCTGATGACCGCGGTCGCGATGGACACCGAGGCCGAGTCGCCTTCGACCCCGTCGGACGTTCCAACGAATTGAATGTGAATGTCGTAGCGGGAGATATCCTCCCCCGTGTACTTCTTGATGAGCGCGCTCACGTTCTGCACGGCCTCCTTCGCGATATCGCCAAGCTTACCCGTGGCGACAACGACCCCGCCGTCCCGCGTTTGCGCGGGCGTGACCTCGGCGACGATAGGGAGCACGATGCCCGAGAATTCGCTCATCCCCGTCTGGGCGTTGATGGCCGCAAGGCCATTGACGACACCGATGGCCGCGCCGTCGGTCGCGAACATGCGGTATTCTTTGCGACGCTCGATGTAGCGGTCCGCGATCTGCTGCTCCAAGGATCGGCTGGAACGCTTCGCGCGCACCACGTGGGACGCCGTCACCATGGGGGCGCCCTCGGTGTTCGCGATATCTCCAGCGACGCGGACGAGGCCCCCCAGCTCTCGCAGACGAAGGGTCAGTTGTCCGCTTCGACCGGAGCGACGCTGGGCCTCGCGCACGACCTCCAGGACCGCACCGATCTCGAAGTGCGGGACCTTCTTGTCCTTCGATACCTCTTGGGCGACGAATCGAACGATCTTCATTCGATTCTCGGGAGTGTCGGGCATCGTGGTCTTGACGTAGAGCTCGTAGCCGTACCCGCGAATCCGGGACCGAAGTGCCGGATGCATCGACTGGACGCTGTCGATATTGCCGGCCGCGACGAGAATAAAGTCGCACGGGACGGGCTCGGTCTTGACCATCGCGCCGGCCGAGCGCTCGGACTGCCCGACGATGGGGAAGCGCTTCTCTTGGAGCGCCGTCAAGAGGGCATGCTGGCTCTCGATCTTGAGGAGATTGATCTCGTCCACGAACAGGACGCCCCCGTTGGCTTTGTGGATCGAACCCACCTCGACCCGCTCGTGGGGAGGGGTCTCGAGGCCACCGGATTGGAACGGGTCGTGCTTGACATCGCCCAGCAGCGCCCCAGCGTGAGCGCCCGTGGCGTCAATGAACGGCGGGCGGTCCTCGCCGGCGTGGGACACGAGGAGTTTCGCTACGCCCGCTCCGGAATCGCTACGACCTCCCGAGAATCGGACGATCGCATAGAGGATCAGGACGATGAGCAGACCGACCAAGATCGCGATCGCGGCCTGTCCGGGTGTTGTCAGGACAATGTAGACCATCAGCGCAAAGATCGCGAGCGCGCCGATCACGAGGAAGATCATTCGCTGCTCCTTACGCTGCGCGGCCTCCAGCTTCTGGGCCGCCACGATCTCCTTCCCCTTGCCGGCGGGCACAACGCGGATCTTGGGCTCGTTCGGGTCGTCGTTGTTGGGGTAGGCCAGGATGTCCTGAAGCTGCTCCTTCGGAAGGAAGTCGACCATCGCCCGGGCGAGCATGCTCTTTCCCGTCCCAGGGTCGCCAATGAGGATCATGTGACGCTTCTGCGTCGCTGCCTTCTTGGCGATCTCGACAGCGTCGTCCTGCCCGATCACTTGGTCAAGGAGGCGCGCGGGGACTTCCACCTGAGCGGTGGATTCGTAGGGGAGGGTCTTCCCCCATGCATCGAGCTCAGCCGGAATCGGTGAGTTCGCAACCTCTGTGGTGGAAGTTGCCGTACGTGCCCCCAAGTTAACAATCCGCAGACGTCCGCGGCTCGTCTACCATGAAATCAGAGGGTCTGTTCATATAAAGCATTTCGTGGCCGAACGGTAGCGATTCGTGGATGAGAAAGGATAATGCGGAGCGATGCGCGCGTCGGTAGCCTCCCGCTATGTAGTCAAGCGGGGTCCGGCAGGGCGGGGACCCACGTGACCCGACGGCTCGAGGGAAGACCGGTGGCCGAGACTCGTTTCGTGGAGCTTCGTGCCCGCGTCGAAGAGGTCCAACGCTCGGGACTGGCACCGCCCTCGTTGGTCAGCGTTCATCGCTCCAACTCTTCGCCTTTTTCGGTGTATCTCCGCGGGCAAGCGCGCGGCGCCGCCGCGGGAGGGGTTGACTTCCGAGCCGAACCGCTTCCCGAGGACCTTACGTCGGATGCTTTGTCCCAGTTCATGGCTCGGCTGGCCGGACGAGCCGATATCGATGCGGTCCTGCTGGAGCATCCGCTTCCGGAAGCCCTCGATTTTCGTCGTGCGATCGATCAACTCCCTCCGGAGAAGGACGTCGACGGGGTGGGCTCGATCAATCTGGGTCGGCTGATGGCCGGACGTCCCATTCACGTACCCGCCGTCGTCCTGGCGGTCCAGTCGCTGCTCGCCCACTACGAGATTCCTACGGCCGGGCAGCGGATCGCCGTCCTGGGCCGCTCGGGCACTGTGGGTGCTCCCATGGCCATCCGCTTGGCTTCCCGCGACCCCCGGGGGAACGCCACCGTGACCGTCCTCCATTCGAAATCCTCCGGTCTTCAGGAGGCTCTCGCGGGAAGTCATGTGATCGTGAGTTGTGCCGGGGTGCCCGGCCTACTCGGCCGCTCGGTAGTGCCTAAGGACTCCGTGGTCGTGGATGTGGGGCTGTCGACCGTTCCGGACCCCTCTCGCCCGACGGGGGTGCGGGTCCAAGGGGATGCGCGTGCCGACGAGCTCGAGGGCTGGGTCGAATCGTTCACCCCCGTCCCCGGAGGCGTAGGCCCGGTCACGGTGGCCGAATTGATCGGGAACGCCGTGCACGCATGGGAGTTAACGCATTCCGGAGGAGGTCGGTGACGTCCCCTCCTCCATCGCCGCCGGGGAGCATCCCGCTCCATTGCCGGGATTGCCCGATGTGGTATGGCGCCGAGGATACGGGATGGGGTCCGTGCTCGATCAAACACCGTCGAGGCGACGAGCGGTATCTCACGTATGGTGGACACCTGTGCGACGAGGGCTACACTCCACCCGCACCGACCACCATCGGGAATGCCACTCCATTGAGCGGGGTACGCTCGACCTCGAGGGCGTCGGCGGTGGGGTACTCTTCGACCTCGAACGCCGGTAGGTCAAGTCGAGCGGCGAGACGACGCAGCGCGGGCGCCGAGAGCTCCACGCGACGGCGTTCGAAATCCAAGCGGTAGCTCGTCGGTCGAAGTCGCCCCAAGCGGGCCACGCGGGCTCCTACCCGAGCGAGGTCCGGCTCTCCTGGGGCTTCAACGATACCGAAGACGACCGTCCCGTCGGAGGTGACCTGGGCGAAGTTGGGTGCGGTCCGGGCGGCGCGACGCTTCAGCCGCTCCCGGAGCTGTACGCCATCCTTGAACCGCGAAGAACAGTAGTGGACCGGTACCGAGAGCGGTAACCCCCGGACGATCCGCTCTGCGACCCCACGACTGCCGTGCACGCCGAAGCCGTTCCGAGGGTCGACCCGGTATCCGTGTTCGTTCAACGCGGATTCGTTGGTCGCCGAGTACTCGAGCTCATTGAGGTTGATGAAGTCCACGCCGATGGATTCGAGCGCTCGCATCAGCCGACGAAGCTCGGGTTCCTTGTCGGGTAGGACCGGGATCTCCACTCCGCGCCGGATGCCCCACCGAGGGGCCTCCTCGAGGACGGCTCGGTACGCTCCTCCGTCACGCGTGAGAGGACCCCAGAGATAGTGGGGAATGTGCAGCCGGAACTCATCCAGCCCGGCCGCCGCGAGTCGTTCTAACTTCCCGGCGTTCGGCTCATGCGTATAGAGGTGGATGTTATGGTCGGGGCCGAACGCGCCTTTGAGGAGACGAATGTAATGCTCGGTCCGGTCCACGACCCCGAGCGGGTCACCGCCGGTGATCCCGGTGCCCGAGGCGCCCATGGCGCGCGCTTCGTCGAGCACATCCCCATCCGTTTCGACCGTTCGTTCGTTCGCGTACGTGATGTCGATCTGGTTGCGCCGTTCTGAAACCGGGCAATAGAAACAGCGGAAGCGACAGACGCCGGTCACAAAGAGGACCATCTTCCGCCCCTCGCGGCATTGGGCGCACGCCGGGGAGAGCGCGCCTCGGTAGCTCGAGGCCATGGGGAGAAGGTGGACGCCATTCGCCATTGGGGGTTCCACGCAGGCAGGAAGGTAAAGCCTTCTCCTGCGCCGGGGGCGCCCGCTCACCGGGGCACTCGCCATCGGTTACTAGGTCACGACAGGGACAGGTCGAGGCAGTAGGCTCAAATCCCCCACCTGACTCCCCCGCCCGTTTCCGAGGCTCATCAAATGGAGATGCAACCGGGCCAGATGGCCTACGATAGGGCAAGTACCGTCTTCTCGCCGGATGGCCGCCTGTTCCAAGTCGAGTATGCGCTGCAAGCCATTCAGATGGGTGGGACCGCCGTCGCGGTCACCTTCCGGAACGGGATCGTCTTCGTGGCGTACCGCAACCTGCCCGTGAGCTCGCTCGCCGAGGCAGGTTCGATCGAGAAGAGCTTCGCCATCGACGCTGGGTTGGGCTGTGTCACGGCGGGGTTGATCGCCGATTCTCGCATCCTGGTGGAGTTCCTTCGACTGGAGGCGCAGCGTCACCGGATCACCTATGGGGAGGTCGCCCCGTACACCGTGCTCGGGCACTCCCTGGGAACGCATCTCCAGCAGTTCACCCAGTTCGGCGGAACGCGGCCCTTCGCCGTATCGCTCCTGCTCGGCGGATTCTCGGAATCCGGCCCTGGACTCATCGAGCTCGACCCGAGCGGGGCGACGATCGGCTGGCGCGCCTACGCCATCGGCCGGAACCGACGCGCCGTCGCGGACTTCCTCGAAGAGAAGATCGGAGAGGACCGGACCGAGGAATCCGCGTTCCGACTCGCTGTCGAAGCGGTGGCCGAAGGCTCCCCCACACCGTTCCCTGCCGAGGCGTTGGACGCGGCCATCCTTGAACCCGGGATGGACCTACGCCGGCTACCGACGTCGGACGTGGCGAAGCGTGTCTCGGGACTGTCGTTCATCGGTCCCGCCGACCGCTCGAAGCCCGCACGCTAGGCGTTCCGCTCCGGCGAGCCCCCTTGCGCGGCCTCGGCCGTCCGTACCTCGTCCCGGAGCCGGATCCGACGTCGGGTCCGGTGGTAGGTGACCGCGAAGCGATGAGCCTCGTCGCGGACCGCTCGAAGGAGGAGGAGCGGAGGTGAGTTGGGATTGGCCCGAAGGGGCTCGTTGCGGTCGGGCAGATAGAGCTCTTCCTCTCGCTTCGCGAGGCCCACCACGGGGATGCGCTCCTCGGCGCCGAGTTCCGTGAGGACGCCGAGCGCGCTCGAAAGTTGGCCTCGGCCCCCATCGATGAGGAGTAGGTCCGGTAGAATCTCCGCCTCCGCCAATCGTCGAACGTAGCGCCGGCGAACGACCTCCGCGATCATGGCGAAGTCATTCGTGCCTTCCACCGTGCGGATCCGGAACCGCCGATACTCCGCTTTTGCCGGACGTCCCGCCTGGAAGACCACGAGCGAGCCTACGGCCTCGTACCCCTGGAAGATCGAGATGTCGATCCCTTCGATGCGGTTCGGGATCGTGGGGAGCCCAAGAAGGTCCTGCGTGGCGCGTAGCACCTCGCGGGGGACCGGGGTAGGAGTCACCTGATCGACGTGGGCCCGCGCGAGGCGTTCTGCCAGCCGGACGTGGGAGGCCGGTCGCCCCGTGGGCCGGAACGAGACCCGGATCCCCTTGTCCCCCTCGAGCCAGTCGACGGTCTCGTCGATCCCCGCCGGACGCGGGCCGGCGATGTAGAGCCGGTCCGGAAGGTCGAGCTGGGTCGCATAGTACTGGGTCAGGAAGTGACGAAGAAGTTCGCCCGGCTCTGGGAGGTCGTCGGCGGAGAAGGCGAGCAGGTGGGGTTCTGTGCGGCGGACCTCTCCCTCCTCGACCCGAAGGAGCCCGACCGCGACGCGAAGGGTCCCTGGGTCCTGAGGGAGGGCCAGCGCGATCACATCGGCCGATCCCGCACCGGGTCCGACCACATGCTGGCGCTCGGTCAAGGCTCGGAGCCCCGCCAGTGCATCGCGCAGTACGGCGGCGCGCTCGAACTCCTGCCGGGCGGCCGCGAGACGCATCTCCTCTTCGACCCCGGGACGGACGGCGACGCCGTGACCACGAAGGACGACCATCGCTCGCTCGACCTGAGCGCGATACTCGCTCTCGGTCACTTTCTGGATGCACGGGGCACTGCACGTTTTGATGTGGTAGTAGAGGCACTCGCGTTTGGGCAGTCGAACGCACCGTCGGATCTGGAACGTCTCGGCCAGCAGTTGAGCGACCCGTCGGGCTTCGCGCGCGCTCGTATAAGGCCCGAAGAGGGTGGTCTGGGGGTCGTGCCGGGGTCGGCGCACGAACAGGATCCGCGGGAACTGTTCCCCCAAGGTGACGGCGAGGTACGGGTAACTTCGGTCGTCCTTCAGAAGGGCGTTGTACCGGGGCTGGTACTGCTTGATGAGCGATGCTTCGAGGAGAAGCGCCTCGCGTTCATTCTCGGTCGGGACGAAGTCCACCCCGACACTGTCCGCGAGGATCGTGCCGTCCTTTTCTACCCGAGCGTGGAGGTGGTCCAGGACCCGGCGTCGGAGCGAACGCGACTTACCGACATAGACGACATCGCCGCGCGCCGAGCGAAAGAGGTAGACGCCCGGAGCATCGGGGCCCCGCGGGAACCCCTTCGACCCGGCCGCCCACAGCTGACTTGCCGGCAGAAAGGACGGGTACCCCCGCGCCGGTTCGCTCATCGAGCCCGCGGGGTCGGCGTCGGGAGAGCCCGCTCGAGCAGCGGACGAAGGAAGCGCCCCGTGTGGGAACGCGGGTGGTGCGCGACCTCTTCGGGACTCCCTGATACCACGACGTGTCCCCCGGATTCCCCTCCCTCGGGACCGAGGTCGATGAGCCAGTCCGCGCACTTGAGGACGTCCAAGTGGTGCTCCACCACCACGATCGTGTTGCCCGTATCGCGGAGCCGATACAGGACGTCGAGAAGTCGGCGCACATCCTCGAAGTGGAGCCCGGTCGTGGGTTCATCGAGCAGGTAGAGGGTTCGTCCCGTGGCAGTCTTCGCGAGCTCGAAGGCGATCTTGATCCGCTGCGCTTCTCCCCCGCTCAGGGTAGTCGCGCTCTGACCCAAACGGATGTACCCGAGCCCGACATCGTGGAGAAGTTGAAGGCGGCCCGCGATCCTTCGGTGATGCTCGAAGAAACGCAGCGCCTCATCGACGGTCATTGCGAGGACGTCCGCGATCGACTTCTCCTTGAACTTGACCTCGAGCGTTTCGGAGTTGAACCGATGGCCTCGACATTCCTCGCAGGCGACGTAGACGTCCGGAAGGAAATGCATCTCGTAGCGGATGACCCCATCCCCTTCGCACGCTTCGCATCGGCCTCCGGCGACGTTGAAGCTGAACCGCCCCGGGCCGAACCCGCGGGACTTGGCCTCGGGCAGGCTCGAGAACAATTCCCGAATCGGGGTCATGACCCCTGTGTACGTGGCGGGATTGCTCCGGGGAGTCCGCCCGATCGGGGATTGATCGATCGAGAGAACGCGGTCGATCTGGTCGACGCCTTCCACGTAGTCGTGCCGACCGGGGACCTCGTGGCCCAGGCCCAGGTGGCGTCGGACGGCCTTGTGGAGGACTTCTTCGAGGAGCGTTGACTTCCCGCTGCCGGAAACGCCCGAGATCGCCGTGAGCGTGCCCAGCGGAAGTCGGACGGGTTCGCCCTTGAGGTTGTTCTCGCGCGCCCCGTGCACCACGAGCCAACGCGACGTAGGACTTTTACGGTCCTCGGGAACCGCGATCGCCCGGCGGCCCGTGAGGTAGTCGCCGGTCAGGGACCGACGCGCCGACCCGACTCGGTCGGGCGTTCCCGCGAACAGCACCTCTCCACCGTGCACGCCGGCCCCCGGACCCAGGTCGACGAGCCAGTCCGCCTCGCGGATGGTCATCTCATCGTGTTCGACCACCAGGAGCGTGTTCCCGAGGTCCCGCAAGGTCTTCAGCGTCGCCAGCAGTCGCGCGTGGTCACGGGGATGGAGCCCGATCGAGGGTTCGTCGAGGATGTAGAGGACACCCACCAATCCCGAGCCGATTTGTGTCGCGAGCGCGATGCGTTCCGCCTCGCCGCCGGATAGCGTTCCCGACGCCCGATCGAGAGAAAGGTACGTGAGTCCCACGCTGTCGAGGAACCCCAGTCGCGCGTGGATCTCCTTCAGGACCTGTCCCACGATCTGCTCGTCCCGTTCGGAAAGGTTGAGCTCGCGGAAGGTCAGGATCAATCGCTCGATGGGCATCGCAGCGAACTCCGCGATCGACCGACCCAGGACCGTCACGGCGAGGCTCTCCCGCTTTAGCCGACGCCCTCCGCACGCGCGGCACGGAGTGAACGACATGTAGCGAAGGTAGTACTCCTTCGCGCCCTCGCTCTTCGTCGACTTCCACCGCCGCTCGACGGCGGCGACCAATCCCTCCCGCAGCCAGCCGCCGCTCCACCAGTGGACTCCCCGATGGCCGGCGAATGCGGGCTTGTCGCTCCCGTAGAAGAGCGCCTTCCAGCCCTTCTCCGAGAGTTGAAGGACGGGAGTCTCGGGGTCGTACTGGAACATCGCCCCGAACCGTTCCAGCGCTTCACGCTCCGGCGTAAGCCCCCAGACCTGGATGGCCTTCGTGAGCGGCTTATGTTTGTCCGGGAGGATGAGACTCGGGTCGGCATGCAGGGTCGCCCCCAGACCGGAGCATTCCGGGCACGCTCCGAACGGGTTGTTGAACGAGAACATCCGCGGTGTCAGTTCCTCGATGGAGAATCCGCATTCGGGGCACGCCCGTCGGCTCGAGAACGTCGTTCGTTCGCCCTTGGGACGTCGAAGGATGACGAGGCCGTCGCCCAGACCCCGAGCCAGTTCGACCGACTCGGCGAGACGGGCACTCTCCGAGGGGGTGGCCTCCAACGTATCGACGACGACTTCGATCGTGTGCTTCTTGTTCTTCTCGAGCTTGACCTCGGTGCCCGGGAGCCGGACCTCGACGCCATCGATCACGAAGCGCCGATAGCCCTCCTTCCGCAGCTTCTCCATGACGTCCCGGTGCTCCCCCTTCTTTCCCCGCACGACGGGCGCAATGAGTTCGATGCGCTCCCCCTGCGCGCTCGCTCGGATCGCTTCGACGACACGGTCGACGGACTGGGGTTGGATCTCCTGCCCATCGTTCGGGCAGTGAGGAACGCCGATCCGCGCGAAAAGGAGCCGTAGGTAGTCGTAGATCTCCGTGACGGTCCCGACCGTGGACCGGGGGTTCCGGCTCCCCGCCCGCTGTTCGATCGCGATCGCCGGCGAGAGCCCCTCGATGGAGTCGACGTCGGGCTTGTCCATCTGGCCAAGGAACTGCCGTGCATACGACGAGAGGCTCTCGATGTAGCGTCGTTGTCCTTCGGCATACAGCGTGTCGAAGGCAAGGGACGATTTCCCCGACCCGCTGACACCCGTGATCACGATGAACTGGTTCCTCGGGAGGTCCAGGGTCACGTTCTTCAAGTTATGTTGACGCGCGCCGCGGATGCGAATGACGTCGGAAGGTGCGACCATGGCCTCCCTCGAACGTTAGGCGGGCAGGAGGTCGCGAACAGTCGTCTCGAGGCGGTCGAGCACGTGCTCGTGGATCTTTTGGCCCAACTCCGCGGACGCGGCGGTGGTATCGCCCATCACGCTCTCGGGCCACTCCTCGGGCCGGGGGGGGCCGGGGACAAAGCTGGACCCTCGGTACGCTACGACCGGTCGCTCGGGTCCGACGGAACCTCCGACGTGCATCACCCGAGATGTCTCGAGGAGTCCCGCATGCCCGTCCGTAGGAGGGGCGAGCTGTCCGCGAAGCTCGTACACGAACTCGTAGTCCGATAGGACGACGATCCGAGCGCTCGCTACCTCGGTCATGGCACGGTCCGCGGCCTCACGGAGCGCGGCCATGTGGCCGCGCTCAGCGTGCCCGGAGAGAACGAGAACGCGGCGTGCCCCCATGCGAAGGAATTCACGGAGCACCTCGTACGCGTACGCGCTCAATTGGGCAAGCGAGAGGGAGACGGTTCCCGGGAACCGTCGCGCCCCAGGGCTCGAACCGTAGGGAATCGTGGGGGCCACCAGACCATGGACGCGACGGGCAAGCGCATCCGCCGTCGCTTCGGCCTGGATCTGGTCGGCCGCCAAAGGTAAGTGAGGACCATGGGCCTCCAACGCGCCGACCGGGAGGATGATGATCGGGTTGGAGGCGAGGGCTCGTTCGAACGATCGAGAGTCGAGCTCAGCGATGTGCACGGATGCCGTCGACACGTCCGAGCGACGGGAGAACGATACTTAACCCGGAGCCGAAGGTCGCGTAACAGTACCTTGAGGGAGCGGAGTCATAGGGTTCCGCGGCTTGACGTGGGGTTTTTGCCCTAGGGAGGCGCCGGCGCCTTGGGAGCCGAAAGTGGAGCGGAGACCGGCTCGCCGGTTCCCGCCGGTACGCGAGAGGCCCGGGGACGAGTCCTCCCCCGGGTCGATGTGGCCCTCGTTTTCGTTGCCACCTTCTTTGCCTTTCGGGCTTGCTTCGCCAACTCCGCTTTCGCTGCTTCTTTCTCTCGCTTCACCTGGGCGCGGGCCTCGGCTTTCGCTTCCTTCTCTGCCTGAGCGGCCTTTCGGGTGGGACATTCGGGGTTGATGCAGAGCGTCCACGGCGGCCGACGTGCCTCGATCACGGTGACGACGGGAGACCGGCACGCCGGGCACGGCGGTTGCCCCCGGTCGAGTCGGCCACGCTGCGGGAGCGGGTAGGTGACCTTGCACGCAGGGTAACCGGTGCACCCGACGAAGCGCTTGCCGGCGAAAGAGTAGCGGAGGGCGAGCGGTTGACCGCAGGAGGGGCAATCGCCAAAGCGGAAGGCCTTCTGGTGCTCGGCGCACTCCGGATTGATACAGAAGAGCTCCGGCCGTTGCCCGCGGAAGACGATCTTGACGCGAGGAACACGGCACGTCCCGCAGAGGAAATCCGGCGCGGGTTCGATGAACCCGGCCGCCGGAAGCGCGTACGTCGCCGGACACGTGGCGGGATTATTGACGCACTGGATCCAGCGCGAGCCTCGAGGGCTCCGTTGGATCTGGAGAGCTCCTCCGCACAGGACGCACGGTCCCACGAAACGCTGACGGTCCAACGCACCGCGCAGCGTTTTGCGAACGCCCTCGGCGTTCTGCGCCAACAGCTCGTAGGCATCGCGGAGCATGTCCCGCGACTCCGTGAGGACGTCGTCCCGGGTCTTCTTCGATTCTGCGACGAGGCCCATGTCTTCTTCGAGGCGATGGGTCATCTCCGGCCGCGTGATCACCGGCGCGTGGGCCTCGAGGGCCTCGGTCACCGCGATCCCGGTGCCCGTCGGTTCGAGGCCGCGCTGCTGAACGTAGTGTCGATCGAAGAGCTTCTGGATGACATCATGGCGCGTACTCTTGGTCCCAAGTCCGAGCCGCTCCATGGCTTGCACGAGCGAGCCCTGCGTGAATCGCCAGGGCGGTTTGGTCTGGTCCTCGGCGAGACGCACGTTCGTGACCGGTATCGTTTCCCCGACCGTCAGGACGGGAAGGAGGTACTCGTCCGGCGTGCTGTACGGGTACACCTGATACCAGCCCCGGTCCGTGAACATCTGACCCTTGGCCCCGAACGTCTCCCCGGCGATGTCGAGCTCTCCGGACCGAGTGGTCCCCCGGGCATCCGGAGCGACGGTCGCCAGGAATCGGCGAACGACGAGCTCGTAGACTTTGGCGTGATCCGGTTTCAGCTTCCGGGGATCGGTGACACCCGTAGGGTAAATGGGAGGGTGGTCCGTGGTTTCGCTGCGGCCGCGGGTCGCACGGAACGTGGGCTGAGCCAAGATGTACTCCGCCTCCTCGCGAAAGACGCTCTCGCGGAATCGCTCGACGAGCGACTTGAGCCCTGTGCCGCGGGGGTAGACGGTGTTGTCCGTCCGGGGGTAGCTGATGAGGCCCTGCGTGTACAGGTCCTCGGCGATCCGCATCGAGAGCGCCGCTCCCAAGCCTAACCGGTTCGCTTCGGCGACGAACAACGTCGTGCTGAAGGGGACCGGAGGACGCTTACGAAGTTCCTCCTCGCCAAAGTTCTTCACCGTCGCATCGGTCGCCGTCTCTACCTTGCGGAAGATCGCTTCGGCCTCCGCGTGGTGGGTGAAGGTTCCGTGGGCATGGCTCAGGCGGAACGACGTGCCGTCCTTCTCGCCGTCCGCGAGCACCTCCCAGAACGGGGTCGGGACGAATTCTTTGATCTCCTGGTCTCGTTCCACCAGAAGCGCGAGGGTAGGGGTCTGGACGCGTCCGGCGGAAAGAAAGCTGCGGCCCCGTTGCTCGGCCGTCAGCGAGAGGAACCGCGTGAGCAGCGCCCCCCAAACGAGGTCGATCTCCTGCCGAGCCGAGGCGGCCGCCGCGAGCGCGTGATCGAGCTCCTGAAGATTCGAAAAGCTGTCCTCGATCGCCTCTCGCGTGAGGGCGCTATAGCGCGCCCGCCGGACTTCGATCGTTGGATGCACTTGCTGGAGGAGTTCGAGACATTCGAGGCCGATGAGCTCGCCTTCCCGGTCAAAGTCGGTCGCGATGATCACCCGGTCGAACTGACGGACGATCCCTTGGAGCGCGTTGACGATCCCCGATTCCGTCACCCGTTTGAGTGGCGCGGTGTCCAGCAGCTTAGGGAGGTCCTGAAGGTTCCAGTCAGAGAACTCGGGAGGGTAGTCCAGCTCCACGATGTGCCCTCGCAGTCCCGCGACGAGGAACGGGCCCTCGGGGCGGTCGAACCGGAAGATGTTTGTGCCCTCGAGCCGCTCGCGCTTCATGCGGCCATCGGAGAGCACGATGGCGATCCTCAGCGCGGTGCTGAACTTCTCGGTCACGACGAGCGTGCGCGTCACGGCTAGCGTCGTAGAGGCGAACGGGACTAGATAAACTCGCAGGGAGTTCTCCCCGAGAAATCGTCGTTGAACGCGCGCGCTCGCGTTCGACCGGAGCCAACGACACGCAAGGGCCGCGGCCCAAGTCCTAGCTCCTTTATACACGAACGCAGTCGGCGAATTCCGTTGCCGCGGTAACTCAGTTTGGGAGAGTGCAAGACTGAAGATCTTGAAGCCGCCGGTTCAAGCCCGGCCCGCGGCATAGGGCTTTTGTTCCGTACCGCAGGGACCAAACCCCTGCGGGCTAGGTAACGACCGACGGCCAGCCCTCGCCCCGTACGCACCCGTGGCCCGTTCTCCCCCTGCCTGGGCTCGATCGGTCGGATGTCGAGGGACCGACTCGCCCCTCGTGAGGCAGCAGGCCCCGGCTCGATCAGCCGCGGCCCGTGGGAACGAACCAGACGTCGGTCACGGAGTATTTGGGGTTCGGGTCGAATTTGGCTTCGACCGGCATCCCCACGTAGACCTCGGACTCGGTGCACTCCTTGAGTCGCACGAGCAGCAGGCTTCCGGCGCCCTCGAACTCGACGAGCGCTAGGTTGTACGGGGTCTCCTTGAGGAACGCTTCGCTCCCAAAGTGGCAGGTCGTCCACGAATGGAGTCGACCTCTCGTCGGGAGGTCCAACCATTCCGTCGCGCTGCCGCAGACCATGCAATGCGAGCGGGGTGTCGCGAAGACGAATCCACAGCGTTTCTTGGTGCATCGCGAACCCCGGAGCCGCCCTTCGGTCAATCCCAGGAAGAACGGTGTGTCCTCGGCGTAGCTGTGAATGTAGTTGATCGAATAGGGGTAATGGATGATGAGGCTCTCGAACCCGGCGGCGTCCTCGAACAGCGCCGCCCCCGTCCGCTCCAACTCGGCCTGCACCTCACGGAATTTCTTGAACGATTTGGGACGCGTCATGGCTGGAACCCCCGTTCGAGAATGGACACGGTCACCGCGGACCCGGTTCCCGCATGGCTGTGGATCGCGCCGCGTTTCGCGTTCGCGATCTGGAGACGATTGCTCCCGAAGTGCTTGCGTATGCGGCCCTGGAGCTGCCAGAAGGCGAACACCCCCTGCATGAGACCGGTCGCCCCCACGGGGTGCCCACACGCGATGAGACCCCCGGACGGGTTCACCGGGATCTTGCCGGCCTCGGGGACGGGAAACGGATAGTCGATCCCCTTCAAGAACGGGGCTCCCTGTTCCACGAAATCGTACCCCTCTCCGTATCGGCAGAGGCCCAAGTCCTCGTACGTCTGGATCTCGCTCGAAGCGTAGGCATCGTGGAGCTCGATGAAGTCGAGTTGACGGAGCGGGTCGGTGATCCCGGCCATGCGGTAGGCTTCGAGTCCTGCCGCGCGACCGGCTCGGAAGGAGTGGACGCCCGGGTAAGCGAGGTCAGCATAGTCA
>JBAUTP010000052.1:0-1943 GCA_049582265.1 Thermoplasmata archaeon | reverse complement strand
CGAACGACGTGCTGGCGGCGTTCAAGAGTTATGTGAACAAGATTTCCGCGGATATCGCCCGTATGCAACCCCCGGGGTTCTAGTACGAAATGCACACGCCGGGCACGCGCGGCCGATGCGACTCCGTGATCGAGCTCGCTGCGCAAGGTCCTCAGTACTTTCGGTTCCCGGCTTTATAGACGAGGACGATGTGCGCTTCGCTGGATGAATTCTAGGGACCTCATGGCGGACCCTGTCACCTGGGCGATCGCTCGTGCCGGAATCACGGGGATCACCACGAAGCAGCTGACGACTGTCACGAACTTGCCTCCCCCGCACGTAGCGGCGCGCCTTGAACGACTCTCTGCGGATACGACCATCACGCGCCACGGTCGAGGTCTATGGGTACTCAGCCGGTTCACCGTTCTGGAGCCCGATGCCGCCTCGTTTCGAGGACCGGGGTCCTATGCTGGGGCCTTCGAGCGGGAGTTCTCTCTCCGCATGGGCCGGGAGGAACGAGATATCCGGTTCAATCCCAACGAAAGGCGGCCGGTTCATCGCTGGTGGCCCTACGTACAGGGATTCTCGGCGGATTTCGTCGAAGCCACGTGCCAAAAATTCGGGATCGCACGAGGCGCCGTAGTGCTCGATCCGTTCTGCGGAAGCGGAACCGTCCTCACGGCCGCCCGATCGAGGGGAGCGATGGGCATCGGCATTGACCTGATGCCGATCGCGACCTTTGTTTCGTCGGCTAAATCCGAATGGACGACCGATCCTGAGGCCCTTCGGGAGGCCGCCCGGGGTGCCCTACAAGACCGCACCGCGCCCACGATCCCGCCGCCCTTCTTGCGAGAGACACGTCGCCAGTTTTCCCCACCCGTGCTGCGTTCGCTCCTCCGTCTGAAGCAGAACGTCCGGGCCGCCCCCGAGGGGGCGTCGAGGACCCTCCTAACGCTCGCCCTGGCGAGCATCCTCATTGACTCGAGCAACCTGAAACGTTCCCCCTGTCTCGGATACACACGAAAACCAGGGCTGACCGCCGAGACCCCGCTTGTCTTATTCCGCGCGGCGGTCGAACGGATGTGCGAAGACCTCCTTCGGCTGCAACACGACGCCTCGTCGTGGGGGCCGCCCCCGGATGTGTATCTCGGGAACGCGGGGTCGATCGGGCTCACCCCCGAATCGATCGACCTCGCGGTCACGAGCCCACCCTACGTGAATGGTATGGACTACGTCATGAACTACAAGATCGATCTCGCCTGGTTGGACTTCGTTTCATCGTATCAAGAACTCGCACGACTTCGGTCCTCGATGGTCGCATGCGACAACATCCCGCGGCGAACGACCACGGACTACCAACCGTCGCGCGAGGTTCTCTCGGAACGATGGGTGGCTCAGGCCGCACGCGGGATCTCGAGGAATATCAGCGCCAAGGGGGTGTACCGTCGGGACGACATGGGCGTCATCGTCACGAAGTACTTTGATGACCTCGTACCGGTGATACGGAACGTGTACCGGGGCCTTCGACCCGGTGGTCGATTCGTCGTAGTCAACGGGGACTCGTTGATCGCGGGTACCTACGTTCCGGGCGACCTCATTTTTGCTCGGATGGCGGCGCGGGAAGGGTTCGAGATCGAGAGCCTGGACTTCGCCCGACATCGCCGTTCGGGGCAACGTCGTGGCTTTCTGCTCCGCGAGACCGTGACGACGTTGCGAAAACCGAGAGTCTCGCGTACGAGGTCGAGTCCCGATCGGGTCAATCGGGTACCCGTTCCGTTTCCGGCATCCGGCGCGCCATCTCCGAAAGGATCGTTCGGAGGATCTCGGGATGCTCCGAGGCGAATCCCCAGAACTCCCAGCGCGAAAGGGTCACCACCGTGGTAGGTTCTAAGGCGACAACATCGGCGGAACGCACCTTGTTGTCAAAAAGGGCAAGCTCGCCAAAGAAGTCGCCGGGTCCGAGC
>JBAUTP010000051.1:0-1831 GCA_049582265.1 Thermoplasmata archaeon | reverse complement strand
GAATATCGCCGTGCGAAAGGATGTTTACGAGGCCCTAGAACGGGAGAAGCGTCCGGGCGAGAGCTTCACTCGAGTCCTGGCCCGACTCATTTCCCAGCGTGGCCCCCTCGAAGAACTGTTCGGTGCTTGGGGGCGGGAGCCAAGCCGGGCACCCGTCCATCGACGTTCTCGAACGAAAGGAGGGCCGACCTGATGAAGGCCCTCGATACTCCCGTTCTTCAGGACCTCCTTCGAGGCCGACAGAGCGCTCGAAAGGCGATCCAGGCGTGGTCGGAGGAGGAATTGGCTACCACCGAGCTAACGCTCTTCGATCTTGAGGTAGCGGCGCGGGTAGATCCCCGACCAGGCAGGGAGCGCCGGCTGGCCGCCCTGGATCGACTTCGTAGGAAGGTTAGTGTGCTCCCGGTGGACGCACGTGCGGTCCGATGGGCTGGAGAGGCTCGAGCCCAGTACCGGGTGCGCCCGGCGACCGCGTTGGCCTTAGGAATTCTCGAGTCTACAGGGGTCACCGATTGGCTCGTTGGCCCGCCAAAGGTCAGTGTTGGCCGATCGCGGTCACATGTTCGACTGGTCCAGTATCATAGATGATGGAATTAGAAGCTGGTGTAACGACATTTAGGATTCTCCGGAAACATGGAATGATGTTACATGGGCTCAGTCTCGAGGATGTTGACGGAAAAGCCCCTTCCTGGGGTTTTTCATGATCAACCGCTCTAGCACACCCTCCGGGCGCCAGAAGTGGAAGGTTCTTGTTATGGTTTACCAAATAATGTTTGTAACGTTATTATGCTAACTAAAGCTCAACTAAACGACATTCAGTGATGCCCGGTAGGTCGACCGGCGAGTGCATTCACCTCGAGGAGGCGTATAACTGGAGTTATACGAATCGCGCACAGGGGGTCGGGGCCGAGCATTCGATCCGTCCGACACGACTGAGCAACCTACAGACCCCCCCCTCGCGGATCATGGCATTTCCCCTTCGCACAGGCGCCTTTCGCATCAAGGACCCGAATCGAACATTTCTGTCCGTCAGATCAGGCGACACTGAGTCCGGGGCTTTTCGCACCGAATGGCTGTAATCTCATGCGGCGGGCCGAGTGCTCAAGTACAGTCGGTTGGTTCGTGGCTGACTAACGATGACACTCGACTATCTGCCAGAGAGTTGGAGGGTCGCCCATTCGAACCCGTCGCCGGGTTGTCAGTTCCGCGAGGCGGCCCGGGTGGTTTCGTCAAGCCCCGACGTCGAAGAAGCGGACTTCGGGAGTTGTGGGAAAGGCGCCAGGAGACGCATTTCCATCACCACTCCGGCTCAGGGAAGAGTCTCCTCCACGTCGGCCTTCACCCTTTGTGACCTGCATCGTAAGAAGCTCGAGGATACAGCCGCCGAGGGGGGCTACCGGGTAACGGTTGCCACGGGCTAGATTTAGGCAGACGGTTCGTGTCCCACCCGGAATCATGTCTGTATATGCATATGCGTATGTGGAGCATTAGGCTATGCCGACGGCCCAAGCCGCCTACGTCGCGTCGGCGGACGGCTTTGTCGGGACGGGACGACGAACACCGATGATGTGAATCCCACATTCGACCTTCGTCGTTCCTGCCCAGCGGCCGCCCCGTTCGCCTTCGCCGGCGAGCGCCGGTCGCGTACAGGGTTCACAGCCGATGCTGGTGTAGCCCTCCTCCAGAAGAGGATGAGTGAGGAGCGCATGTACGCCGATGTACCGGTCAACGTCCTTCAACGTCCACCCGATCATCGGGTTCACCTTGTAGACGCCGTGGCCATCCGGGTCGAGCTCCTGCCACTCCACCACCGGTGTCTTGGAGCGTGAGG
>JBAUTP010000050.1:0-2002 GCA_049582265.1 Thermoplasmata archaeon | reverse complement strand
CCCCTCCCGTGAGCGGGTGCCAACGCGGCTCCAGGGCTGAACTACGTCAGCGAGGCCCGACCGATCCCCGCTCCGACCAAGAGCTCAAGGATCGCTTTCTGTGCGTGCAACCGGTTCTCCGCTTCGTCCCAGACGACCGACCGGGGCCCGTCCATCACGTCGTCCGTGATCTCGAGTCCACGATGGGCGGGAAGGTCGTGGAGCACCCAAACCTCCGGCGCTGCGGCAGCCAGCAAGGAGGCATTGATCTGATAGCCCTGAAAGTCCCGTTCCCGCGCCTTCGCCTCCGCTTCGTCACCCATCGACACCCAGACATCGGTGTAGAGCGCATCGGCACCCTTCGCCGCGTCGACCGGTTTCTCCACCCACCGAAGGTCGCTGCCGGAGGCCGAGGCGAGCCGTTCTCCCTCCTTCCAGAGGTCGGACGGCGGTCGATACCTCGCGGGGGTCGCGATCGTGAGGTCAAGCCCGACGATCGCGCAGCCCAGGACCAACGAGTTACAGACATTGTTGCCGTCGCCAATGTACGCGAGCCGGTGTCCTTCGAATCGATTATCCCAGCGTTCAGCGAGGGTCATGAGGTCGGCCGCGACCTGGCAGGGATGCTCTCGGTCATCGAGCGCATTGATGACGGGGACGGAGGCCCAACGAGCGAGCTCGCGCTCGTCCGCGTGCCGGTAGGCCCGATAGACGATGGCGTCCACGTACCGAGAGAGAACGCGTGCGGTGTCGGCGATCGTCTCGCCGCGTCCGAGTTGCATATCCGTGAGAGAGAAGGTGAGCCCTAGCCCCCCCAGGTCGCTCACGCCGACGGCGAACGAGATTCGCGTTCGCGTCGATGGTTTCTCGAAGATCATGGCGACGGTGGCACCGGCCAACGGCTTCGGGCTCTCCCCGTGGTGTCGCAACTTCTTGAGCTCCTGACCGCGCCGAAGTAGCTGGGGGAGTTCCTCCCGAAGGTCCGCGATGGACAGGAGGTCTCGTTTCACCGCGTGCGTCGTCATCGGAGAAAGGAGCCGCGAGGAGAGCAAAAAGGTTCACGGAGCCTCGGCGGCCCCGGCAACGAGCGTATCATTAAGAACGGGACAGCATTGCCGCGCCCCGAGGTCGAAATCGTGCCGACGAAATCCCGAAAGCGCAACCGCACGCCGGAACGCTCGCCTCCGCGAAAGCCCTCCGCCCCGCGGACCGGCGGGCGACGTGTCTACATGGTCACCGGGGGGGTCACCAAGTTCGCGAAGGCCCACCCTGAGATGGATTTCCGTCTCATGGTGAAGCGTGCCTATGATGCGGCGCTCCACGACGTGCCGAACCTTACCCCGGACCGGATCGACGGGAGTCGTATCTCCTACTTCTCCGACCACTTTACTCGACAGCTCAAGGCCGCGAGCATGGTACAGGACTATCTCGGTCTCAACCCACGAGGCTCGGTGCGGATCGAATGGGGAGGGGCCACGGGGGGCGAAGGGTTCCAAGCCGCGTACGAGGCGGTCGCCAGCGGGCGCATGGACGTATGCCTTGCCGCCGGATTCGAAACGATGAGCCGGGTGGCGACGTGGAAGGGCAACGAGTTCATCGCGCTCGCTTCGGACACCAACTACGACTTTCCGCTCGGCGGATTCTATACCGGGTACTATGCGTTGATGGTCATCCGCCACATCTACGAGTACATTCGACGACGAAAGTTCGGCCACCTCACGGACGAACGCGAGGCCCAGCGCCAAGCGATCGCCGAAGGAAGCCGCATCATGAGCGCCGTGGCCGTCAAGAACCATCTCAACGCCACGTTCAACCCCTACGCTCAGTACCCGAAGAATCTCAGTATTGACGACGTCCTCAACTCGGAGATGATCTCGTATCCACTGACGCGAGAACAGATCTGCACCATGAGCGATGGCGCGGCGGTCGCGATTCTCTGCGACGAGCGGCGTGCGAGGGAATTCACCGACCGCCCCATACGGATCATCGGGGTGGGTTGCGGTACGGATACCATGCGACTGGC
>JBAUTP010000049.1:0-10210 GCA_049582265.1 Thermoplasmata archaeon | reverse complement strand
GACCGGATTCGCGATCCAGGGAGGTACCCGTGAGACTGCTCAGGTCAACTTGGAAATCGCCCGAACGATCTTTTCGAAGTGGTCGCTCGAGATCATGGTCATCCTCTATACCCGACGGGCGGTCAGATTTGGTGAATTGCGCCGGCTTCTGGGAGGAATCAGCTCGAGGGTGCTATCCGGACGACTCAAGACTCTCGAGGATCGCGGTTTTATCCAGCGGTCGATCCTGGGCTCGCGTCCGCCGCGGGTAGTGTATGTGTTGACCCCGGAGGGACATACAGTTTCGAGACTGGGCGAACCGGTCTTCCTCTACTTGCGGGCCCGCGAAACGTATGGGAGTCGACTTTCGCCTCCCGCCAAGGAGAGGATCGTGATCCCATCGATCACCCCGGCGCTTCCCCTCTTGAGCGCACCCCTTCTCTCGGCCCCGCGACGTCGAGAGCGAGTCGCCGTTCACTGACCCGCGTCCCCCCCGGACCTGTCGGCCGCGTGACAGAGCATGAGGGATGAGTTGCTTCAGGCTGCGGGAACTTCGGTGGATTCGCCAATGTGCGCGAGGACGGTCGGCCGCGCACCGGCATGACGGGCCATAAATCCCGCGTGGGGAAACCCCGCATGGGTCAATCAGAGCCGTGTCCCTCGGCCGTCGGGAGGCAGCGTGACCCATTTCAGGGAAGACGGTCCGAAGTAGCATCGTCGTCTCGTTCGTACCTGGACGAGTGCCCGAGTGGTTTCTTGGCAGCTCTGTGGCGTAGACTTAACGAGAACGGAGTTCAGCACCCTTGGGGGAAAGGTCAGCCGCGGGAGGGGTTCGAACCCTCGACCTGCTCCTTACCAAGGAGCCGCTCTGCCAGCTGAGCCACCGCGGCGTTCAGCTTCGGCGAGCCATCTCACCTTTTGGAGTTTGGGGTCACCCGGCGCCGGCGAGGGCCGTGATGACTGCGCCTTCGGATACGTCGAGCCCACGGGAATCCCCGGGACTGGCTCTCCCACATGGTCCGGTCGGAGGGGACAAAAGGGCGCTTCTCGAGGAAGGCTCGCATCCCTTCGCGCTGGTCGAGCGTCCCGAACATCCGTTCCCAGATCGAGAGCTCGGCGGCCAACCGGTGGTCGAAATCGGGGTCGATCGCCTGGTTCATGGCGAACTTGGCGGCGGCAAGTGCGAGCGGCGATTTCCCCGCCAACTCGGTCGCGAACCGTAGTGCCTCCGCGAGCAGTTGGTCGCGCGGAACCACACGAAAGACGAGCCCACAGGTGAGCGCTTCGGGGGCTGCCACCTTCTTTCCAGTGTAGACCCACGCCCGAGCTTCTTGCGGCGGGATGCGAAGGGGCAAGCGCTGCGTGCCGCCCCAACCCGGCATGATGCCGAGGTTCACTTCGGTCTGGCCAAACACCGCGTCGTCGCTCGCGAAAACGAAGTCGCACGCCTCCACGATCTCGCAACCGCCGCCAAAACATCCTCCGTGAACCGCCGCGATGACGGGCAATGGCAACCGCTCGAGTCGCCGTGTGACCGCCTGACCCTTGGCCCCGTGGATCTGAGCTTCGCGAGGACCCATCTCGGACATCTCGAGGATGTTCGCTCCGGCGGCAAACGTTCGTTCGACCGCGCTCGCCAGTACGACCGAGCGGACCGTGAGATCCGCCTCCAAGTCGTCGAGGCGTGCGCTGAGTTGATCCAGAACCGAGCCCGACAGGACGTTGACGGGAGGATGATCGAGCCAGACAATCCCGATGGCTCCTCGCTTCTCCATCCGGACGAGGGATCCTTTCTCGGGGTCGCGCATGTGCCCCGCGACAGGGGCAGGATATTTAATCGAGGCTCGAGGCGGGTTCCGTAACTCTCATTGTCCCCCGTGCATCGAGGGTTCGTGCGCGCTGTCGTCACGGGGGCCTCGACGGGTATCGGCCGAGCTACCGCACTCGGCTTGGCGGCCGACGGGGCCGATGTCGCCCTCCATTGCTTCCGGCATCAGGCCGAATGTGAGCGGACCGCGGTCACGATCCGAACCATGGGACGCGAGGCGTTTGTCGTCACCGGAGACCTCGGGAAGAGAGAGGCCGTCGGCGAGGTCGCAGGGGCGATCGCGGACCGCTGGGATACTCTCGACGTCCTGATCCAAAACGCCGGCACCTATCCGCGCCGACCCTTCGCGGAGATCACGGCCGAGGAGTTCGAATCCTGTTTTCGGCTGAACGTCTTCGGAGCGGCGGAGCTGACTCGCCTTCTGCTGCCTCTCCTGAGGCGGTCACTCGCTTCGCGGATCGTGTTCGTTTCGAGCATCCTCGCGTTCACGGGCTCTCGCCAAGGTGCCCACTACGCCGCCAGCAAGGCCGCGCTCCTCGGCCTCGCACGCTCGCTGGCCCCGGAGCTCGCCCCGCAGACTACCGTGAACGTTGTCGCACCAGGATCGATCGACACTGCGATCCTTGCGGACGACTCCGCCGAGCAGCGAGCGGAACGGGTGCAGAACATCCCCCTGGCACGGATCGGCCGCCCGGAGGAAGTCGCGGACGCGATCGTGTTTCTGGCCTCGGGACGTGCCGGCTTTGTCACGGGTACTACCCTTCACGTCAACGGCGGAGTCCGGACCGACTGAGGTGTCGTCGATGGTGCTCGAGATCATCGGTCGATGGGACGGGGCGTTCGCCGTCGAAGGAGATCGCGTCATTCGGGAAGAACGGGCCCCCGAGGATGACCTCAATCAGCTGGACCGGCTCCGTCTACGGCGAGACGGCCATCGAACGCCGGAAGAGGACCGGATCCTTGGCGAAACGTCGGGAACGGAACGCTTTACGCGGGACCGTCGCCTGGCGATACCGGGGATTTCGCTACCTACCCGTGAGCAGCGAGTACGTTCGTGGCCCCCCGAGCTGCAACGCTCGGGGGCTAGGCAACGGGAGCTTCTGCTGGCGTTCGCCCAGGAGGCGATCGCCGACGCCTGGGATCCGACAGTTCCGCTCGATGAAGCGGTCCGGGCGATGGCGGACCTGGATGAGGTGCATAACCTACTCAGCGAACGGCTCGAGTCGTGGGCGAGGCGGGAAGCGCCGGGAATCGAGGGGTTCGAGGCTCCCGAAGGAGCTGCTGACGCGACGAAACCCGCGGGCGGCTCCAGGGTCGCGGTGGACCCGGCCCTGGCGGAGGCGCGAGGTCGGATCTCCGTATTGCTCGACCGTGCCGAGGATGCACGCTCCGACCTCGAGCGCACGATCGAACGAGCCCTTCCGGACCTCGCACCTAACCTCTCCGCGCTGCTGGGGCCGATGTTGGCCGCCCGGATGATCAGTCAGGCGGGCGGGTTGGCCCGACTGGCACGCCTGCCCTCCAGCACGATCCAAGTCCTCGGCGCCGAGCGCGCGTTCTTCGCTCACCTCCGCGGGCGGGCGCCACCTCCGCGCCACGGCCTTTTGTTCCTGCATCCCCACGTTCAGGGCGCCCCACGGTCGGCCCGGGGGAAACTTGCCCGGACCTTGGCGGGCAAGACCGCCATCGCCGCCCGCCTCGACCGCGCCGGGCGGCCGGTCGACCCCCGTCTCGCCGACGCGTTCGAGCAGCGGCGTGCCGCGATTCGTCAGTTCCCGACGAATCGTCGAGCCCCGCGGCCACCGAACGAATGAGCCTGGCTATCGCCACTTGATCGAGCAGCCACGTACCGCGACTTCCGGCCGCGGCATGGGTACGTCCGCGAGCGTGGCCACGATCGCCTCGCGCAGGTACTGCTCTTTCACCCGTTCGGGGTGGTCGTGGTTATCGTCGATCCGCCCCTGAAAGAGCAGCTTACGGTCGCGGTCGAACACGAACGCATGGGGCGTCACGAGAGCACCGTAGTCGCGGGCGGTTCGTTGGCTCTCGTCCCGTACGTACGGGAACGGATAGGAATGGTCCCGCGCACGCTCCACCATATGGTCGAAGGAATCCGTCGGGAACGCAACGTCATCGTTGGAATTGATCAGAACAAAGCCCACCCCCTTGGGTTGGAACTCGCTTCCGAGCTGGATCATTCGTTCCTCCCACGCCTGGACGTACGGGCAATGATTGCACCAGAACGTAACGACGAGCCGTTGTCGGTCGCCAAAGTCCCGTAGTCGATAGGTTCGGCCATCTACGCCAGGGAGCTCAAAGTCCGGTGCCCGTGCACCGGGTCGGAGCGAAAAGTTGCTGAGTTCTGCCATCGCGAGAGAATCGCCGGTGTCCATATAGGGTTTTGATTCGTTCGACCTCATCGGACACGAACATTGGTCATGGGCGGTTCGACCCTCGTTTCGGAGATCGTGGAGGGCCCTCTCACGCTGGTCGAGAGCATGGAGCGAGACGAGGAACTGCTGCGCGCCGGCAGGCTCGCGGTGCGCGTCGCTCGACTTGCGAACCCGGCCCTCTCGTTAGGCGCAGGCCAGCGGGATACCGAGGGGCTCGAGGACCGGGCTCGAGAACTAGGGGTCCCGACCCACCGGCGACCCAGTGGGGGGCTCGGGCTCCTTCTTCTGCCGGGGGACATCCTCTGGAGCGTGATGGTTCCACCAACGGTGGTGGGTCCTTCTCCGACGCGCAGCTATGGGAGGTTCGGTGCCGGCGTCATTGACTTTCTGGAACAGTATCGCGTCGGAGCCGCGTGGGTTGACGCCTGGGGTCTCTCTCCAAGCTACTGCCTCCTTGGCCCCCGAGGACAGGTCCTCGCAAGGCACGATAAGGCGTTCGGGGGTGCGGCCCAACACCTCACCAGGTCGGGGTTGCTACATCACGGTGTGCTGATCGCTCGCCGACGGGAGGCGATGCTAGGCCCCCTGTTCGGCCTGACGGAGGAGCTCCTGGCGTCGCGGCTCACATCGCTGGACGAGCTCGGAATTCCGTACGATGACGCGCGAACGCCGGCGCGTCTGGTCCGGGCCCTCGGAGCCGCCCTACGAAGATCGGTAGATCGCTGATGCCTCAGCGTTCCGGCCCGTTAGTAGCCCACAGCCGTTGGGCCGCTTTCTCGGCATCGGCGCGGACCGTCGTCCAATCGGCCCGCGTAAGCCTGCGCCGTTCCACGCAACACCGGCCCTCCACATACACGGAATCGACAGCCTCCTCGGAAGCGGAATACGCCAGGTGCGATACGATCGCTTCGGGGCGCGCGGGTACGAGGGTCGGGTGGTCGAGCCGAACCAACGAGAAATCCGCGCGCTTTCCCACCTCCAAGGAGCCGAGCTCGTTGACCTGGCCGATGGCTTTGGCCCCCTCGATCGTCGCCATATCGAGGAGCGTTTGCGCGGGTAGCGCGGAGGCGTCCCAGCGATGATGCTTCTGGAGAAGGCCGGCCGTGTGCATCTCCCGGAGCATCGATAGACTGTTATTGGACGCAACGGAATCCGTGCCTAGGGCCACGGTGGCCCCAGCATCCCGTAGCTCCACGACGGGGGCGACTCCGCCACTCGCCAACTTGAGGTTAGAGGAGGGGCAGTGGGCCACGGCCACGTGATGGTCCGCAAGGAGTTGGATTTCCCGCCGCGTGAGCCAGACTCCGTGCGCGGCGACGCTCGGGCGGTCGAAGAACCCAATGCTGTCGAGCCATAGCGGCGGTCGAAGTCCGGTCTTGGCTTCATGCTCGTGGACCTCACGACGGGTCTCTGAGAGGTGGTAGTGGCAGAACGTGCCCAACTCGGCCGCGATGTCGCGTGAGCGAAGCCATGTCTCCTCATTGCAGACATACACTCCCTGCGGCGCGACCACCGGCGTCACTCGTTCGTGGTGCCGCCAGCGTTCGCCGAAGGCACGGGCGTTCTCGACGGGCACGCCTTTCTGCGTCGTGAGCTCGGGGTCAAGGACGGCCCACCCAAGCCAGGCACGGATCCCCAGGCGATCGACGGCCCGCGCTACAGCGTCCTCCGCATAGTAGAGGTCGAGAAAGGTGGTCGTTCCGCTCAGCAGCATCTCGGAGATCCCTGCGGCCGCCCCGGCCTCTACGTCCGCTTCGGTCCGCTGAGCGTCAACGCGGAACAATTGGTCCAAGAACCCCTGGAGGTCGCGGTCGTCAGCGATGCCACGGAGGAGTCCCATGGCCACATGCGTGTGCGCGTTGATGAATCCGGGAACGATAGCGAACCCGGTGGCGTCGACAACCTCCGCGCCATCCGGGGCGAGGTCGGCGCCCACGGCGGTGATGCGGGGGCCCTCGATCCGAAGGTCCCCGCGGAACACCCTGCGCTCGGCGTTCTGCGTCACAAGGAGCGCCTGACGGAACACCGTGGCCTCGGCGTGGGTCACGGGCCGATGCAGCCGCTCGCCGAGTTAAAGGTCGCGCCGAGAGGGTCGGTCAGTCCGCGGGGCTCTTCGGCGGGCTGCCCGTCTTCATCGCCTGTTCAGGGGAGATCTCCGGGAGATCGTCGATGCCTTCTCCGATGCGACCTTCAAAGGAACGAAGGTCGTCCAGCATGCGGCGGACCCACGGACGCGTAAAGACCCAGATCAGGGGGACCACCGCGATGAAGATCAAGGCGAGGTCCACGACGACGCCGGGGACCCAGCCGGCCGAGGGCATCCCGAGAATCGTTGCTGCCGTGTTCGGGAACAGGATGACCGCGCTCACGAGCGCCAGGACGAGGGCGAGATAGGTGATCCCGAGCATCCGCACGTTCGATTCGTTCGCGAGCGCCGCAATGCGGTTCGACGTCTTGGAGAGCGTGTTGGCCGTCTCGGCGATCTGATTGGACTCGACAGCCGTCCGGAGCAGGATGAGGTCGCTGATCGAGCTCTGGGTCGCGGCCACGAGACCTTGGAGGTGAGTGTACTGTCGCTCGACCGAAGGATACGCACCCTCGAAGCCCGGAAGACGATCGGAAAAAACCCCGGCACACTCGGACGCGGCAATGAGGGCGCGGTCGACCTGAAGACGGATCGCCGCGGCGCGTTGTTTGAGGGGCCAAAGCTGGGTCACCGGAACGTCGCGCCCTCGACGTTCCAGGTCCGCCACATCCTCATCCAGGTCTTCGATGAGAGTGAGGAATTGGTGTCCGTCCCGAATGAATCGGTCGAGCAACTCTCCGCCGCCACCCTTCACTTTATGCGCGGTCGACGGGAATCGATCGAGGGGTTCGGTATCGAGGAACTGCACCTCCGTGGCGGTGATCCAAGCTCCTCGCACCGTCGGTCGGAGCTCGTCCCCAGGGACCCAGAACGAGATCAGTGTGCCTTTGGCGCCGTGAATGATCGCGCGCTTGGGAGGTTCCCCCGAGGGAAGCCCGAGCGCCTGGAGAGCCGTCTCGAGTACATCCTCCGACATACGCCCGGCTCGGTTTCCACGGGAACTAGACGTCCAGGTTCGCTACCTCGACGGCATGGGCTTGGATGTAGAGGCGTCGAGGCTCGACCTCTTCCCCCATGAGGATGGTGAAGAGATCGTTGGCCTTGGATGCGTCTTCGACCGTCACGCGAAGCAGCGACCTCTTCCCCGGGGACATGGTCGTCTCGCGGAGTTGGTCGGCGTTCATCTCTCCGAGACCCTTGTAGCGCTGCATCGTGATGCCCTTGTTCCCGAGCTCCTTTTGCATGCGCTCTCGCTCTTCCTCCGAAAACGCATAGCGGACCGTTGAGCCGCGCTGCAGACGATAGAGCGGTGCCTGGGCGATGTAGACGTAGCCTTCCGCCATCAGCTGGGGCATCTTTCGATAGAACAAGGTCAGCAGTAAGGTGCGGATGTGGGACCCATCTACGTCGGCATCGGTCATCACGATGATCTTGTGGTAGCGCAGTTTGCTGAGGTCGAGCTCGTCACCGAGCCCCACACCGATCGCCGTGATGAGATTTCGGATCTGCTCGTTCTGAAGCATCTTGTCGAGCCGGGCCTTCTCGACGTTGAGGATCTTTCCTCGAAGCGGAAGGATCGCCTGGAACTCCCGGTCCCGTCCCTGCTTCGCGGTCCCACCCGCCGAGTCTCCTTCGACGATGAAGAGCTCGCATTCCGCGGGGTTCCGCGAGTGACAATCGGCGAGGCGTCCGGGCAGGCCTCCTCCCTCCAGAAGGCTCTTTCGTCGAGTTAGCTCCCGGGCCTTGCGCGCGGCCTCGCGGGCCTGCATGGCCTGGACGGCCTTCGAGATCAGGAGTTGTCCGAACGCAGGGTGTTCCTCGAGATACTCCGCGAACTTCTCGTTCACGGCGTTCTCGACCTGTCCCTTGACCTCGGAATTACCGAGACGGGCCTTGGTCTGGCCCTCGAACTGAGGTTCGAGGACCTTGATGGAGAGAACGCACGTGAGCCCTTCCCGAACGTCCTCTCCGCTCAGCGCTTCTTTGTCGCCCTTGGTCCAACCCTTGTTCCGCGCATAGTCGTTGAACGTCCGCGTGAGCGCCGCACGAAGCCCGATCACGTGGGTGCCGCCATCGACGGTGTGGATGGTGTTGACGAACGCGAGCGTCGTTTCATTGTAGCCATCGTTGTACTGGAGAGCGACCTCGATATCTGTGGAATCTCGTTTGGCATGCAGATAGATCGGCTGGGGGGTCAACACCTGGAGAGAGGAATTGAGGTCCTGAACGAACTCCGCGATCCCGCCCGCATGGTGAAGCACGGTCGTGTAGCCTTCGCGGTCGTCCTGGAAATGAATGGTGACCTCGGGGTTGAGGTAGGATAGCTCCCGCAACCGCCGCTCAACGGTCTCGCGCTCGAACTTGGTGGTCTCGAATATGGTGCTGTCCGGCTGGAAGTGCGCTTCGGTGCCCGTTCCTGTGGCCGTTCCCACAACCTTAACGGGTGCGACCGGAGCCCCTCGCTCGTACCGCTGAAAGTACTCATGCCCATCCCGGCGGACCGTGACGTCGAACCACTCCGAAAGAGCGTTCACAACGTGAACACCGACCCCATGGAGTCCCCCCGACACCTTGTACGCATTTCGGTCGAACTTGGACCCGGCATGCAGGATCGTCATCACGATCTCGAGCGAGGGCTTGTTGTAGCGCGGGTGGTTTTCGACGGGAATGCCGCGGCCGTTGTCGATGATGGTGCAGGACCCGTCCGTGTGGAGGATCACATGAATTTCTGTGCAGACCCCAGCGAGCACCTCGTCGATCGCATTCTCGACCACCTCCCATACCAGGTGATGGAGACCTCGGGCATCGGTTGACCCAATGTACATTCCGGGGCGCTTACGGACCGCGCTCAGGCCCTCGAGTACCTGGATCGAACTCGCATCGTACGTGCCCGTCGAAACGCTCTCGGCAACCATGTAGAAGGGACCCGTCCGGCCCGTCATTACTACCGAGCGGGAGACGCGTTATAAGGCTTGGGAACCGTCGGAAAAAACAGAGCCCGCAAGTCGCTCTGGAGGAGCCTGTTCCGCACGTCGCGGAACCCCCCAAGTGGGGACTTCCCGTGCGCGGGCGGGAACGCGGTGGAGCGGTCCGGGAAGCGAAATGGCCAATTACGCGCCCGAACTTGGCGCTCCTCGTTCATGTCCGACCCGAAGGCCAAGTCACCTACTCCCAAGGCCTCCACGGATCCACCCGAGGAGACGCCCTCCGAGCAAGCGTCGGAGACCCCGGGCGAGGAGGATTGGGCGAGCCGATTCAAGTACCTCCTCGCCGATTTCGAGAACTATCGGCGCCGGGCGGCCCGCGATGTCGAGGCCGCTAGTGCCCGCGCACGAGGGCAGCTTCTCCGTGAGGTGCTGCCCGTGTACGAGGCGGTCGAGCATGCCCGAGAGCATACGACCGGCGTCCCTCCCTCGGATCCGGTTCGAAAGGGCCTTGACCTCATTGCGCGCGAATTCGAAGCCTTTCTCGAACGAGAGGGTGTGGTGCCCGTCGCTCGCCCCGGAGATGCATTCGACCCCCAGGTCGAAGAAGCCGTGGGAGAAGTTCCGGCATCCAAGGATCGCTCCGCGGGAACGGTGGCCGAGGTCGTCCAGCAGGGGTATCGATCGGCGCAGGGCCTCCTACGTCTCGCGAAGGTCATCGTCGCACGAGACCTGCGGCCGACCGAGGCCCCGGACGCAGAGGGCATCCATGTCCCGGTCGATTCTCCTTCGGACCGTGCGGAGTCATGATGGAACATTCGTCGGAGCTTCCTGGATTTTACAAGTTGAGCGTCACCGAACGACGGCGATTCCTTCAGGAGTGGGCCGGCCTCACGGATGCCGAGGCCGCCTCGTACGAGTTTCCACCGTGGGTGGATTCTGCCCTCCTGGGTCGGATGATCGAAAACGTGGTCGGTATCTTCCCGATGCCGCTCGGTGT
>JBAUTP010000048.1:0-4112 GCA_049582265.1 Thermoplasmata archaeon | reverse complement strand
GACCGTGATGGACCGGGTTTCATTGGCGTACCCGGACGCGTTCGCGGTAACGTTGTAGGTCCCGGCCTGAAGTGGCACGTTGAACACTCCGGTCGGGTACGGCGAACCGGTGGCCTGCGTGAAGTTGGTCAGATTGCCATTGCTCGAGGCGGTTTCCGTGATGTTGATCGTGGCGCCGCTCAGCGGCCCCGTAGCGTTGTACACGGCTCCCGAGACACTGTAATAGCCCGAGGCAAGGGCCACGAGCTTGACCACAAGGCCGGAGAGGGCAGAACCATTCACGGTGACCGGAAGCAACCCCGGCGTGAAACCTGCCTCGGCCGCGGTCAGCGTGTAGTCACCGTTAAGGAGGTCGAAGGAGAAAGTGCCGCTCGATCCGGTCAACGAAGTGTTCGTTGCCCCGTTGCCCGAAACCTGGACCGTGGCGCCCGAGGCCGCGGTGCCGTTCGGATACTGAACCATGCCCGAGACCGAATACCGCGCGCTGCCCGTGGAATGGGGCAGATTGAAGAGCGAGTACATCGGAGGGTACGCACTCCAGTTGTCGAACCTGTTTCCCGTCCCACCCAGGCCGAGCAGCCACTCCGTCGTCGTGAGGACGTTGAAGAAGGTGTAGAACGTTGTCGAGTTCTCCCCAGCCGACGAGATGAAGGGGTCGGCGAGCACATCGAAGTAGACGTGACCTCCTGTCGTTCCGTTGAACACGGGCTCAGCGTGCTCCTCTCCCGCTTCATCGAAGGTCAGCATGACCACGGTCTGGTTCCACCAGGGTTTGCTCATCAACGGGGTGATGAACCGCTCGAGCCAGGCGTTCCCCTGCGCAACGGTCCCCACGTCCATGTCGTCCTGGGTGTTCGGAACGATCAGCGAATAGGTGGGAGGAGCGGCGGACGTGTTTACAACCGTGCTATTCCACGCCGTCAGCGGCTGAACGTGGGTATCGCACGTCGACTTGCTGTCATAGATGTCAGCATATTGTACGAACGGGTTGTGCGTTCGGTCGTACAGGGGGGCCCCTGTCCCGTTCGAATAGATGCAGTTGCCCGGCATGCTCTCGAGATAGGATCCCCAGGTCCCGCCCGCCTCAGTCACGAGGTCGCCGAGGTTGGTCACCGGATAACCGCCTGGACTGAAGCCGGTGGGAATGATACCGGATGTCTCTGCGACGTACGCGGGTTCTGAGTCCGGTCGATAGGCCCAGAAATTGCTCGCCTGAGCACCCGTGGTCGTCAGACCCTTGAAGTACGAGGCATTGTGCATGATCGTGCCGTAGTTTTGATTTTCGTCAACGATCAGAATCACGTGCTTGACCGAGCCGTTCGGTCCGCTCGGTCCGCCCGCCGGTGCGACCGCCGCGCGACTCGCCGGCAGATGAGTCGCAGCGGCTACGAGTCCCACCGGAAGCGCGGATAGTAAGAGAATCATGAGTACCGCAACAGCACCACCCCTGGCGATCGCCCGCGACGACCGCGCCCCTCGGAGTCCCGGGGCGTGCGAACGTTCGTCCGTTGGCGATGCGAACCGACTTGATTGAGCTTCCATTCGTCTGTCACCCGGTGCGGGGCTAACCCCTGCCTGTGTAAGTCTTCCGTTTTTCTGCTTATCAATCTTTGTGCGATGTTTCGCCCAGGGGTAACATAGTGCGAAAGTCGGCTACCGCATTTTCGACCGGCTAGGCCTCGCCGCGCATGATGAGGCGCTCGGCTTGAGAGATGGCGTGGGACAATGTCGTGCTAGAGCACGTCACGCCCACAGTGCCGGGACATCTCAGATCGCTCGGAACCACCGACCCGTTGGCAGTGCCAGTAGTGTTGCCGTTGGGAGGAGGGTGGGAGATCCCCGAGAGCCCATCGATGTGGATGAGGTCGACGCTATCGCTCGGGACTGCCCAAACCCCGGGCAGCCCTCCCGAGAGCGGATGAAGCACGGGACGAGCCGACGAGCTCGTCCACGAGCTCAGAACGGCCTTACACGAACCGCAGAGCCCGGTGCTCCGAAGCGACAGGTCGACCGCGGAGCCTTTCGCGTTGGCCACCAGGACCTCCTCCGTGTGGGTTCCTGAATCCTCGGTCGCGATCGCGTAGAAAAGGCTGGGCAGCGGCTCCGACACGGGCAAAACGGTCGAACCCAGTTGGCTAAAGATCGTGCTGTAGAGCGTGTCCACACGAGTCGGCGACGAGCTGCTGGTGAACAGGGCTCCTCCGTAGGAGGCCTCGAAGGCATACATGTCGATATTCGCGAGATCCAGTTTCATCCCCTGGATCACTTCCGCGGTAAGGAAGGTAACTTCCGGGAACCCGTCGATCTGGTCATTGTATCCCGCCCCCTGATTGCCGGAATTGAGCTCCGTCGCAAAGATTCCGATCTTGCAGGACGGACACGCCTCACGGATCGCTTGCTCATCGAGAGGAACTCGTTCCGGCAATGCCCCTTTACTCGTGAGAGAGGTGAAGAACTGACCGTCCGACCCGTGGCTCACGCCGTAGCCTCCCGCCGGGTACACATGGATGGCGATGCCTGCGAGGTCGGGTCCATTGACCCTGACCGTTGCGGTGATCCAGGTCTGCTCATCGAAGGCACCCGTTCCGACCCCCGGCAATCCGAGGAACTTTGCGCCCGGGTCGACCGCTTTGACCGCAGCGATGTACGACCGGACGAGATCCGCGTACCCCATGGGGGTGGCGTTCGTGTGTTGCTTCAGGTTCCATGTCGACCACGCGTCACCGAAGTGCTTCCACTGGGTCGGCTCATTCCCGATCTCCCAGTACGCTGGCTGGAAGTGGAGAGTGTTGACGATGTAATTCGCTTCCTTCGCGGCGTAGGAGGCCGAGTCGATCTCGCCGGGGAGCTGCATGATGGCTATGCAACCGACGGATTTGCACCACGACGCGAACTGCGCGACATCGGTCGGGGGACTGAAGGCAGCGCCGTTATCGCTGTAGATCACGTTGTTGAGGTAGTCGTAGGCATCGCCGGCCCGGCCCCCGGGCCAAAGCACATACGACAATGGCGTCGCGTCCCATTCCGCCTTTTGCGTCGGCCCGAGCGCGGAATAGGCGCGAACATTGGTTCCCCAGAAACCTGGCGCAAGCGAGTAACTGTTTCTCGTTGAGAAGGTTAAGGGGATCACTCCGGAGGTCGATGAAACCACATTGCCGGCAGAAGAATTCGGACTTGTCAAAAGTACAACGGCGAGAGCGCTCACTATTACGAGAATGGCGAGGATTACAGCATGAACGCGGAGAGCGTTCACTCTGTTCCTCCCTCGAGCCCACCCGTCGGCTCTCCCGGATGGAACAGCGTCGGACAGATCGCCAACTCGCTGTTGGCTCCCCCGCACCCCACGGTTTGGAGTTCGCAGGCCTCGTACCTGCTCATTGACAGCGGACTGTTGTTACTCGCCATCAGTCGAAAGGGCAAATGCATCCGGGTTATTCCCGGTAAGTCTGACGGCGGCTTCTACACACCACTCCTCATATACCTTAGGTCCGAATTGCAATGAAGGCTCGATCTCCGGGGTTACCGGGTCGGTACGTCGACCGGCGTACCCCGTTTTCTCCTCAGTAAACTAGCTTTTTTCAGATTCTCTTGGGAGCCATTCGATTCCACGACGAGGCAGGAGTGATGGTTCGAAAACTCTGAAACCCATCTTCAGAAACGTCGAATCTCGTCGTATTCGCTGAGGGTCAGCGAGGGTTAAATCTCCGAATCTTCAGTCGTCCGTCGTCCCATGGCCGCCATCCCCCCAGGCGCTGTAGACGCCATGCTCGAGATTCTTCGGTCGAGCGAGGCTCCGGTTCGGCGGCGAAAGCTCATGGCCGAGCTTGAGTCCAAAGGCCACCGAATTTCCTTGGCGGGAGTGAATCGTATCCTGGAATACTGTTCCCAAACGCAGATGATCATTCAAGGGCCGGATGGCGTCCGATTGAATCCACATCCGCGGTGATACGTCTGCGGGTGCATGGTAGGGGTGCGGGACGAGCGCCTTACTCACTTCGGCCGGTGCCAATGGGTTCGAATCCTCTGTCCTGAAGGAAACTCGACGGATCCTTTGCCTTGTATGGGATCTTGATCGTGGTCGCCACGTGCACGACGACTGAACCGGTCGTGGT
>JBAUTP010000047.1:0-2980 GCA_049582265.1 Thermoplasmata archaeon | reverse complement strand
GCACGCCGATAGGATCCCGTTCTCGGGGTCTCGCGTCCAGAGAGAATATTCACTTTGAACGGCGGCGATCGGGTGCACCTGATAGGCCCGCCGAAGGGTGGTGGGGTGAACCTCGGAAAGACCCAGGAAACGGACCTTTCCCTGGTCTACCAACTCTGCCATCGCGCGCACGCTCTCTTCGATGGGCGTCTTGGGGTCGACTCGATGTAGGTAATACAGGTCGATGAAAGGGACATCCAACCGTTTGAGACTCGCGTCACACGCGGCTCGAATGTGCTCCGGGCTGCCATCGACGCGATTCGCGCCCCCGTCCTGCGGTCGGACGAGTCCGCACTTACTGGCAAGGACAATGGAATCCCGGCGTCCGCGAATCGCACGACCGACGAGCTTCTCGTTCGTGTACGGACCGTAGACATCCGCGGTGTCGAGAAAATTCACGCCGAGATCGAGGGCACGATGAATGGTCTCGAGTCCTTCCACTTCGTCGGGCATCCCGTAGGACTGGGAGATCGGCATGCAACCCAACCCGATGGCCGAGACTTGGGGGCCATGCTTCCCCAACTGACGTGATTCCATGAACCGTGGCATATCGCGACTCAGTTTACGGTTGTCCTACGATGCCCTCCGGACCGGTTATCTCAAGCGGTCAAGAGGGGGCCAAGCTCCGGTATGGCGCGTCGATGGCGCGGGCACGTCTCGGCATTACACGACGAGTGTGCTCGGTGTCCCTGGGAAGCGCGAAGGCTCCGGAATTTTCTGACGCGGGCCGGGCGACTCTTCGTCCCCAAACGGTTTTGAAGGGAGACCGGGTCGCCGCAAGAATGGTCGCCCAGCGCGCTCGCGACGTCGAGCTCTCCGGCATCCGTCGGATGTTCGAAGGGGCGCCTCCGACCGCTGTCAATCTTGGCCTGGGCGAGCCCGACTTCGACCCGCCGGCGGAGGTCGTCGCAGCCTTGTGCGAAGCGGTGCAGAACGGAATGAATCATTACGGCCCTTCCGCCGGCCTGACCTCCCTTCGCGAGAGAGTGGCCGAACGCTACCAGGACCGTGACCCGGATACCACGCGTGAAAACATCGTGATCACGGCCGGCGGATCAGCCGGGCTCATGTCGACAGCCCTCGCCTTGTACGACCCGGGAGATGAGGTCCTGGTACCGAATCCCGGGTTCGTCTTGTATACCCCCCAAGCTCGCCTCACGGGGGCCATTCCGGTGCCCTACGACCTCGCCGAGAAGAATCGGTTTTTGCCCAACATCGATGACCTCGAAGCGCGTGTCACGCCTCGCACGCGTGCCATTGTCGTGAACAGTCCATCCAACCCGACGGGGAGCGTGTTCCCCGGTTCAACGGTGGAGCGTATCCTCGATTTTGCCGAGACCCACGATGTGATGGTGATCTCGGATGAAGTGTATGAGGACATGATCTACGAAGGAAAGTTCACGTCATTCTGGGGAAAAGGCGACCGCACCGTCATCGTCAACTCGTTCTCGAAAACGCTCGCCATGACCGGCTGGCGCCTCGGCTTCATCGTCGCGCCCAAGGCCTTGGCGCCCGAGATCAACAAGATGAACTATCACATGAATGCCTGTCCCTCGACTCCCGTCCAGTCCGCGGCGATCGCGGGCTTGATTCGGTACCCTCGGTTCACTCACATGATGGTCCGGGAGTTCCGCGCGCGTCGAGCTCTCGTGATGAAGGCTCTCGCGGGGATCTCCGGACTACGATGCGCACCACCCGCGGGAGCCTTCTACGCCTTCCCTCGCTTCACCTGGCCGGGCTCATCCCAGGAGGTGGCCGGCGACCTGCTGCAACGGGGGCTGATCACGACCCCGGGGGACGCGTTCGGGACGCTGGGGGCGGGTCACCTTAGACTTTCCTTTGCCGCGTCGCGGGAGAACCTCCATCGTGGCATGGCGATACTTCGTGCGTACGGTCGAGAGGTCCGATGATCGAGCGGGTGCTCGGTGCCTTGCTCTACGCGGTTTCGCGATTCCGTCATGGTCCCGAGCGCGAAGCTCTGGGCGCTCTCGGCCATGAGATCCGTCGTGCCGGTAGCCCCCCTTCGGACGCCCTCGCGCGAGTTCGCTAGGTCGCTCCGGTCACTTCGCGATACAGCGACTCGAGCTGGTCGACGGTGCGTTCCCATGTGAATGATTCGACCCGCTGGCTGGCACGAGCGACGAGTCCCCGCGCTACTTGGGGGTCGGTGAGCACCGCCTGCATTCCCTGGGCTAGTCCAGCGGGATCGCCGTAGTCGACCAGTCGTCCGGAAGCACCGTTCTCGAGGACTTCGGGAACCGCACCGACCCGGCTCGCGAGGATGGGGATCCCCGCCGCCATCGCTTCTAAAAGGACCAACCCGAAGGCCTCGTA
Source organism: Thermoplasmata archaeon (assembly GCA_049582265.1). Taxonomy (GTDB): domain Archaea; phylum Thermoplasmatota; class Thermoplasmata; order Lutacidiplasmatales; family UBA184; genus Lutacidiplasma. The sequence continues at coordinate 607 of JBAUTP010000047.1, read as the reverse complement.
CTCGCTCGGCAGGACAAAGAGACGGGCGCCGAAGAAGACCCTTCGGTAGGTCCGCTGATCACGCGCGGGATCGACCCATACAACGTCATGACGGAGTCCCAACCGCTCCGCGTGGGCTTGGAGTGTAGGACGTTCCCCCCAGTCCGGCCCCATGACGACGAGAGGCAGGCGCGTGGATGGGGGGAGGAGCGCGTAGGCTTCGAACAATGTGGAAAGCCCCTTGTTGGAAGCGATACGGCCGGCATACAGCACGTACGACTCCGGGAGATGCTCGGGCGCTTCGCGCGGCTCGCTCCTCCACGACTCGAGGTCGATGCCCGGTGAGATGATCCGTATCCGACGCGCCGGCGCGAACGCCGCCACGAGGCGGGCCTCGTGTTGGCTCTCGACCACCAGGAATCGAGCCACGCGATAGGCGCTCATACCGAACCCCACGTCCTGCACTCGAAGCATGCCGACTTTCCAGGCAGGCTCCCGGCGGTCCGCGGGATGGTAATGCATGGAAACGATGAGCGGAGTTCGTCGGGCCCTCGCCAGGATCGCCGACTGAAGCACGTGCCCGTAGCGATGGGAGTGCGCGTGGATCACGTCGGGCTCCCATTCGCGC
>JBAUTP010000046.1:0-2459 GCA_049582265.1 Thermoplasmata archaeon | reverse complement strand
CTTCCTGAACGGTGGTCGTTGGGAAGTTCGCTGACGCAACGCGACGCGGCAGCCCGTGACATCGCTCCGATCTTGACCCGGGAGAGTGCTCGGCCGGCCAACGAATGGCCCCGAGTAGAGCCCCGCCACCAACCACGCCTAGTGAGCATCCTCGACAGGTTCGGTCGCCCGCTCTCCCCTCTCGGCCGCCACATCTTCGGAGCGGCACTGGCCTATGAAGGCAAGAAGGCGGGGAAGAAATCCACCTTCGATATGGAGGGTGCCCGGACGTTCCGAGCACGGCAGCACATCGGGGCGCTGAAGCATGCAAGGTTCGAGAAGGTCACTCGATAGCCCCTTGCGGATTCGCGAGTTCCCTCTTCCGTTCGGCTCTACGAAGTGGCGTCTTTGCGTGTGTTGCGCCGTGGAGAGATCTCGGGTCCCAAGGGTTTCGTGCTGGCGCTGCGGTCGAGGAGCTCGGAACGAACCTCACCGTTCCATGGCAGGGCCTCTGCGAAAGCGATCATGGCTCGTTGCTGTCGCGATGGGTCCGCCTCGAGATATCGCATGGTCGTAGCCAGGTTGTCGTGGCGGAGAAATCCCTGCAAGGTCCGATAGACGCCGTCCCGTGAAGCATCGGGGGAGCGGAGCAGCGTTCGTTCCAGCAGTGTAGCACCCGAACGGCGGAACATATGCGAGGAAAGCTTGACTTGAAACCCCTTCTGGCAGAGCATTCGCTCGATCTGGGTAACCCATCGGTCCATTCCGTTGGTCGAGTACGGACGGAGGGTTCCCTTGACGACATGGATGAAAAGTTCGTCCGGGATGGGAGCTGACGGGGCCGTCCGCCGGAACCTTTCGATGACGCGTGTTCGGCGCCTCAGATAGTCGCGGAACGCATCCGGAACGGCCGGATGAAGGGGCACCCAGATCAACTTCGCGTGCGCCCTTCCCTTCCCGCGGACCAGGAGCCGATTGCCTTCGAGGTCGAAGTCGGAAACCCTCAGACGCAGCCATTCGATTCGACGTAGCCCCTGTCCGAGACCGAGGAGCGCTACCAGGCGCAGCGACGGATGGGATCGGGTTACGACGAAGATCGCGTGAGCGGTGTCTTCGGACATCCACCGGACATGTCGAGGAGGACCGCGTCGTGGGAGCCCAATCTCGGCGAAAAGGGGATTCCCGAGGAATTTCGCGAGGTCGGCGAGAATGGAAAGCTGCCAGGGCTCGTCGTGAAAATGGCGCCGCAGCCAAACACCGTCGTCCACCTTCCAGCGACGGGGGTCTGAGGGCCTACCCGCCTTACGGAGAGCTCGCACCGCTCGTTCGGAAGCCCACCGATACTTTTGCAGCGTTCGGGGAAGACAGCCCCGGTTTGACTTCGATCGCAGCCATCGAGCGACGGGTTCGATACGCCGTGCCACGGTAGGCGAGCCGGTTCGGATGTTTACCGTGTTCTGGTCCCGATGAACGGTGAAGGTTGGCTCAGGTAAACGCCTCGGAAGTCGATTGCGAAACTGCGAGACCCATCGCGCCCTCTCGCGTCTGCGGCCGTCGGTCAGGAAGAGGTCGATTACGTTTTGCGGGAAACGTCTCCAGCCTCCGGGTTGGAGGAGACTCTCGGCCCGTACTTGAGACCGTATTCGGGAAGGTGAAAACCTGACGCCTTTAGCGCGCAGTCGCAACGGGCTGGGTTACTCGCTGAACCCACACTTGCTGCAAGATACTGCCGGCTCTGGAGGCCCGAATGCTAGATACACAGCGAGCATCAGCTCGAGATGCCACCTTTCAATCCGCCGAGAGAGTTTTAATACAATTCGAGAATCTGACAAGCATGACATTCACCGCTCGGGTCTGGAAGGGATCAGACGGATATTTGGTGGCCCAATGCGAGGAACTTCCAGGCTGTATCACTCAAGGCAAGACTTTGAAGGAGGTAACTCGGAATTTCAGCGAAGCTCTCGAGCTTTACCTGGAGGAGGCCCTTCAACGAGAAGAAGCCGCCAAACCCGAGTCAAACACTCCAGTCGAACGGATCCGGTTTGAACTCGCCCCGGCGTGAATGCCTGGCCTTCCTCGGATTTCTGGGATCGAGTGCATCAAAGCGCTTTCTCACGCAGGATGGAAGTGGACTGCCACTAAAGGAAGTCACGCAAAGCTCGTCAAGCCTAAGTTTAGACCGCTCGTTGTCCCCCTTCACCCCGAATTGGACCGCGGAACACTACGCACCATCATCCGTCAGTCAGGCCTTTCTGTGAAAGAGTTTCTGAAGCTTCTATGAGAACCGACTTAGGCACAGATGGGACCTGAAGGCAGAATCCGTTGGATAATCCAGGGGCTGCAAATGACAGCGTTTGCATCGTGAGCTACCCTCAGTCCGTTTGCTCCGAATGTCGACCCCGCGCTTCGGACTCAGTTTTGGGAAGTCGGTAATGCAGAATAGATCGAAAAATCCGAACTTCGGCCGAAGCAAGACCTTC
>JBAUTP010000045.1:0-4182 GCA_049582265.1 Thermoplasmata archaeon | reverse complement strand
GTCGATGAGCGCGCGATTCTCGGCATAGAGGGTCTCGGCCGGGACTTCGATGTCCGCGAGCGAGATCCCAAAGGACAAGGTGAACTGCCGGAGAGCGGCCATCGAGATGCCCCGCCGGTCCAGGGACTCGAACGACCAGGTCCGGGGGTCGGCCCACCCGTCAAAGAGACCGGACTTGACCTCCTGGTAGTTCTTGCTCTTCGATAGTTTGGCCTCGCGTACGCGGAGCAAGCCCCAGTGAAGGAAATCGGGACCCCGGATGCCCAACAGGTCCCAGATGAATCGTTCCATCCGGTCCTCGATCACGAGGTCCTTTCCACGAATGACATGCGTCATGCCGAGCTCGATGTCGTCCACGGCCCACGAGAATTCGAGCATGGGCCACACTCGGTAGCGATGACCGACCCGCGGGTGGTCGTGCTCGCTGATCCTCAACAGCACTCGGTCCCGGAACGCAGGGTCGGGGTCGTGGAGATCGGTCCGAAGCCGTAGGACGGCTTCGCCCTCGCGGTAACGACCGGAGAGCATTCCTTCCCATGCCTCAAGGGTTTCTTGCGTGGACTGTCCCCGCTCGGGACACGCACGACCTGCGCGCCGGTTTTCGCGGAGCAGTTCGGCCGGGCAGGTACACACGTAGGCCGCTCCACGTTCGATCACGCGGCGCGCCCACGGGTAGAAATTCGCTACTCGGTCGGACTTATAGTAAATGGCGTCCGGGCGTACGTCCGCCATCTCGAGGTCCTTCTGGATGAGGTCAAAGAACTCGAGTTCGACACGCTTTTCGGGAGAACCGATGGTATCATCGAAGACGAGCAGCAGCTTTCCCGCGTAGCGCTTCCGATAGTAGTCATTGACGAAGACCATGCGAGCGCCCCCGACGTGAAGCGCTCCCGAAGGAAATGGGGCCATGCGGAGGACGACTTCGCCTTGACGCGCTCCGGCCAACGCCGGAAGCTCTCCCGCGGCAGGCACATCCGCGCGAACCGCGGCGGCTTCAGGTCCTCCGAGGGAATCCAGTTCGGTCCGTTGTTGCTCGGGCGAAAGTCCGGAGACCTCGGTCAGAACGACGGAAACGCGAGTCTCGACTTCGGCGGCATGAGCGCGGAGCTCGGTTGAGCCACCGAGGATCCGCGAAAGGATCGGCCCCGGGCGTGCTACTCCCTGGTGTTCCAGGGCGTTGGCAAGAGCGAGGCGACGGATACGACGTTCTACCTCCTGTGGCAGGGCCATGACGCGGCCGGAGTGAGGTTGGGGTTATGAGCGTTCGCGGGCGACGGGGGATGTCTTGGGGGTTCGTGCTGGCGGAACGTAGCGGTCCTGAGCTTCGTCGAGGGCATCCCCCAAGCTGATCTCACCCCGAAGAACTCTTCCCGCGTCCGAGCGAGAGAGGGTGAACTTTCCGCCACTCCCCTCCCGGCTCAGCCGCTGGAGATTGGATACTTCGCCGGGCGTCAACGTGACAATCGGTCGACCCTTGTAGGGACGTCCGGGGACGCCAGCGATGGCTCGGGCCGCAGCCGCATCACTGGGCCTGCGTCGACCGCGCGGCGTCGTTCCCCGTTCGTCCACGATCTCGATGGGTCGTCGCAAGGCACTCAACGCACGCAAGATCCGGTCTCGGTCCAAGGGGGCCCCGGAGCCGACACGGAATCGCATCGCGCGGCCGGGGAAACGCAAGCGGAGCTGCTGGCCGAGCCGGCCTGTCGCTTCAGGCGTATCCAGAGTTCCCTGGGCTACGCAGTGACCGTCCGTAACGATGGCATAGCCGGGTCTCGGTCCGGGGTCGATACCGACGATGAGCTCGCCGCTCGCGTTCGGTGCGTGGAGGGCGGCGGTCACGGCGGCCCAGAGGGCGGGCCGTTCGCCCCCCGCGCCGACCTCGAAAAGGCGGGGATGATTGATCTCACGAGATTCACCCTCTCCCGTCAGAACGACCACCACGTGATCCGGGATGCGCTGCCCCGGAAGAAGACTAACCGTCGGAACCCGTCGTTCGCGCAATACCTGGGCTAGTTCCGCGTACAACCCAGGGTCTCGCGTAACGAGGCCAACGCTCCGGTGACTCAACGGGTCGCCTATCGGTAAATATGACATTAAGGTTACCGCCACCTATGGCCACGTGCGCTGCCTGCGGCGCCGTGGCGACGGATGGGACTCTCTTTTGCCCGTCCTGTGGCCGCACCCTCCCTCAGTTTCAGTTGGCACCCCCTGCGGCCCCGCTCGGCACACTGTCCGCACCCCCGACCACCCCAGGAAATGCTCCGTTCCCTCCCCCGCCTCCTCCACCCTCCGTCCCGCCGCCCCCCGCCGATTGGATCCCACCGGCACTCACTGGGAGAGCCGTGCATTGTCCTCACTGCAACAGCCTGATATCGCTCATCGCAGTGCACTGCCCCGTATGCCAATCCGCCATCCGACCGGGCACGGGGGCCGACGTGGCCGCCGTACGGCCGCGATGATTCGGCTCGCTCACGAACGGATCTCCAACCTCGTTGGCCTCGCTGAAGTCGAGGGGCGCCGAGGTCAGCTGGCCCTGGCCACGAGTTACCTAGGACTCGCTCGGCGGATCGGAACGAGATACAATGTCAGATTACCGATCGAGTATCGTGAGCTCTACTGCCGGGGGTGCTCCTCCTTTTGGGTCGAAGGACGCACCGTCCGCACGCGCATGCGCTCCGGGCACCGCGTGCGATCCTGTTTGGTGTGTGGGCGGATGCGTCGATTGACGTTCAAACGACATCGCTCGCCGATGCCACCAACGGACGTCGCCCGGCCCCGCGAGTCGGCGGGAGAGGCGATCGCGGTGGGCGATGATGGGGGCTCTCGCGACTCCCCGGACGAGTCCGACGAGGAAGAGGGTTAAGCTCTCGCCTTTCCTCTTCCCTGCAGGCCGGGGTTGCCGAGTGGCCAAAGGCGGCAGACTCAAGATCTGCCCTCGCAGGAGTTCCCAGGTTCGAATCCTGGCCCCGGCAAACCAACGTTCCAAGTGTGACCATCGATTCTACGGATTGCTCCACCCCCGGAGGCTCTTTCGGATTCGGAAAAGGATGGGTTCGGCCCGAGGAAGTTCAGTGGGCCTAACGGCGCTCGGCCGGGGTCGGTCGTCGCCCCACCGTGATCCAAACACCGTCGGGGTCCAACACGTGAGTGCTCCATCCCTCGGTGGTCGCGGGAGTCCACCGCGTCGCCTTCGCACCATTCCGTACCAGTCGTCGATGAACTCGCTCCAAGGAGGCCCGACTAGCTGCACCCAGGGTGAAGTCCAGGTGATCAAGTGCATCGCCAGACCGATAGGGGCCGTAGAACAGCGAGCCTCTTGGGTACCAATTGAGCTCGATCAGGCGACGAGATCGTGGGTCCCGAAGTAGGACCCATAGCCCTCCTCCCCACACTCGAGTATCGCCTTTCCGGACAACCTTGAGCCCGAGGGCCCGGACGTAGAACCGCGTCGATCGACTGAGATCCGTGACTCGAATTCCTGCTTGTTCAAAGCGCATAACAAAGTGTAGGCTCGTCGCGAGATAGACGATTCGTTCCCACTACCCCGGCAGAAGCGAGGCCTTCGAGGCTACTATCTACAGGCTCGACCTACAGCGTACCATGCCGATGTACGTGACCTTGTACAAGCTAACCGACCAGGGGCGAAAGACCATCCGGGACTCCCCCAAGCGAGCTCGAGAGATCGTTGCCAAGATCGACAAGATGCCCGGCCACAAAGTTCACCAGGTCCTCTACACGACGGGTCGCTACGACATGGTCGTTGTCAGCGAAGCGCCGAACGATCAGGCTGCCAATGCGGTCGCACTCAGTACTATGGCGGCCGGTAACGTCGTCGGGGAAACCCTGCATGCGTACACTCTCGACGACATCGACAAAGTGGTCAGCAAACTCCCCTAAACTCGGCCCAGTCTCCAGCGGACCTCAGCTTGGGACGGAGGCCGAAGGGTCAGCGACCTTGAGGAGCTGCTTCCCGACGTTGTCGCCGGAATAGAGGCGCGCCAGGGTCTCCGGCGCACGCTCCAGCCCCTCGACGACGTCTTCCTTGGAACGGATTTTCCCCGCGTCGAGCCACCCCTTGAGCGCCGTCATCGCCTCGGGAAAGCGGTCGAAGTAGTCTCGACCGAGAAGGCCCTCCATCCTCCCGTTCACCATGATTAGCTGCCAATAGTTTTGGGGCCCCGG
>JBAUTP010000044.1:0-2301 GCA_049582265.1 Thermoplasmata archaeon | reverse complement strand
ATCAGCGTGACGGTCAGCCAGATCGATCGCGTGGACGGGAGAAGACCGTGCGTGACCTTCAGGGGAGAGGGGGAAGAATCAAAGTGAACCGACACGAGGCTCGGCCCGCCGGATAGATCCGGTGAGGCCCCACTCGCGATGGTTCCGGCCGGGATCGCCACGAGGAAGGCAAGAACGGCGCATGCGAAAATCGCCGAGGCGTGACGCCGGAAATTCACGCGCGGGGATAACTCCTAGATTTTATAACTTAGTCCGGAAAAAGAAAGTACCAACGAGCTGGACCGACGTGCGGAGACTTCGGAACCGCGGTCACGGCGAAATCTGTGTGGAGCGGAACACCTTCTGCGCGGTTTAGAGTTTGGCAATACTTGGGCGTCATCGCCGAAATGTTCTTCACCCTCCACCGATACGCGGTCACCCGAACCATGGATCAGATTCGTCGTTTCGCTCCTCGAGTGCTTCGCCTCCTCATCGTCACCATCGCCGTCATGGCGATCGCGGCGTTTGCTCTTCCGCACAGCTCCGGGAGTTCCGGGTTGGATAGCAAAACGGAGAAGGCGCCGTCGGAATTGAGTAACACCGCCTCGGGGAGCCCGCGATCCTCAAGCCCCGCCCACGTGACGGTCGCTCGTTCGGGGCTCTGGTCCACACCCCCGCCTCTCGCCCCGACCGGAAAGGGTGCAGGCGGCGACGATCCGGTTCAGATGGCCGCTGTGAGACCATCGGTCGAGGACGTCGTCAATCCGTTCGCGCACTACAGCGCGGAACCCGCTCCGATGGGCATGGGAGACTTCGGGGTCTCTCCGTACGGCGCGTACGCCCTCAGTACGAGTGAGGTCCTCGGTGAAGTGAGCTGGAACCAAGTGGAGTTTGACAACGCGAGTCTGGGAAGCAGTGCCCACACCGCAAGTCTCCAACTGAACGTCATTCTCACGTTCGGATTTTCCGGGAAGATCTACGTCTATTGGATCCAAGATGTAGTCTCCGTTGACACGTCCACCCCCTCCAGCCCGGGCGTTCAGTTCATCGACAATGTCTGGAATTTCACGGCCGACCACGCTCAGATGATGAACAGCTCCATCTCGGGGAACGGGAGCGTCGGAAATTCTCGCGCCGGTGCTTTTTACGAGGACACCGCCGCCGACGGATTGCCGGGTAACGATGTCGGCCTATCCGCGCCCGGGTCCCTCGACTTGGTCGTCATTTCCGAGCTGGACGACCAGAACCAGCCTGAGGTGACCTTCGGTTACGGCGACGCAGACACCTCTGGCGCTATCGAGGTCTACGATAACGTCGTTTTCCCGTTCGCCGACCTGTCGGGGGATGATTTTGATGATAACTTCCTCATCGATGGCTTTGAGACCACCCCGATCGGTGCCTTTTATGATGCCGAAATCACGACCGGTGGACCGGGGGGCGGATCGTTCACCTCGCCCGTGTCGGGTTCTCAATTTAATGTGAGTCTACTCGAGTTCAACGGCAACAACTTCCAAAGCCCACTTGACGCCTACAATTTCGGAAGCGACACCGCCGAGAGCGTGTTCAACACCTCGTCCCAGGGACAGTATTCGCTCGCCTCCGGCACGCTCGATTCGCAGATGGCGTTCAACAACACGGCGGGACTGTTTACCGAACCGAACGAGCTCTACAATCAAACCCAGGTCGGTCTTCTCAACGTAACCGATTCCGCGTTGGCCTCGGGCGACATCGTGGTCGGTGGCCAAGAGTACTACACATACGAGGGCGGACAAGCCCTATTGACGCTAGGGCCGGGCAACTACTCCATCCAGGTCGGTACGAACCTGAGCTCGCTTCACTCCCTCGGCACGTGTAGCGTTGGGCCCGGCACGTACGACGTGGTGAGCGCCACCAATGCCTGCGCCGGGGAGCGGGCTGGCGTATTCATCAATTCGCTCTGGTCGGAAGAGAACCCGGTTTCGGTCGGCGAGCCTACGGAATTCATCGTGGGCACGATGGACGGTGCCGAGCCATCCTTCGCCTGGAGCGGTCTACCCGCCGGCTGCTCGACCGAGGACGAGAATGGGATCAGCTGCACACCGACAGAACCCGGATTCTTCAATGTCACCGTGACCGTCACGGTGGGAAGCTCGACATCTACGGCCGTCCTACCCTTCGAAGTCACCGGATCGACGATGCCCCTCACCGTCAGGGTCGTGGCCGACCCGAACCCGGTCACCGTCGGTTCGACCACCAATATCAGCACGACGGTGATGGGGGGAACTGGTCCGTACGACTACTCCTACGGCGGCCTACCGTCGGGTTGTGTAAGCTCCGATATCG
>JBAUTP010000043.1:0-2504 GCA_049582265.1 Thermoplasmata archaeon | reverse complement strand
GACGGAGCCAGCAACGCGAGCATGCCTGTCGGTCTGCTACTGGGAATCGCCCTCAGCGGTTCGTACGGGGTTCAAGGCGCGGTCATCGTAGGCATCATGGCCAGCATCCGATTTCCACTTCTCGTTCCCTATTGGTCGGCCGGTGCAGCACGAGGTCTTCGGGGCTTCCTGAGTGCCGCCATTTCGGCCATCACCTTCGGCGTTTGCATGCTCGCGGCCCTCGCGCTCTGGGGCACATCGTACCTTCAGATCGGCGTTTTGGGTCAGCTGAGCCGCGAGAGTTTCTCGCTGAACGAATTTGGATTCCTGTTTCCGAACCATTGGGTGAGCCCATCCCCATGGCTCACGGGACTCCAACTTGGGGCGATCGCCCTGACGCTCGTCTACCTCTGGGTACGACCACGGCCGATGCTGATCTCGGCCTGCATCGGACTCGTCGTCTTAGCGTTGGTGACACAGTACCTCTCGTTCAATTTCCTGCTGTGGCTGATGCCCGTCGCGCTCGTCGGACACGGTGCCCGCCGATGGCTCTACGCCGTAGGGCTCGCAGGGGCGCTCAACTACTCCATTTTGACCGGTGGTCTCCACTCGCCCATTGCGATTCTGCTGCCCGCTGAGCTTCTTTCCGCCGTCATGGTGATCCTCCTCGTGGGACTTCTACTCTCCTTGGTCCGGCTCCCAGAAACCTCCACGCCCGCGGGTTCGCGGGCGGCGGTTCCCGATCAACGCGAATCGATCGGTTCAAATGAACAAGGCCGCCCGGTCCCCTCTAGCCCTCTCGGCACGACCGAGGATGGAACGACGGGTTCAGGGGTTTCGATCTAGAACGTAGCCTGGTCGCCAAGCAGGACATGCTCTCGTGGAGGCGCACTCGAACCGTTGGGCGGCTCGACAAGCCCTGCGATCCGGATGATCGAGCATATCCCCCACGTGACCCCTGAGACCTTTGAATAGTCGCCCGAAAGGCGAGCGTGGCGCGATGACCGGGAAGGAAGCACGGAACAACCCAAATCCTTACTCTTCGAAGCGCTCGGGGGTCGCATGACCATGTCCCGATCGGGGGACCCGGCGGAGCCCGGAGGACCGCCAGCAAGATCGGCGGAAGAGTTTCTCACGAGCGCCGAGCAGGAGCTCCTCGGACTCGCCATCGACGCGCAACGCGCAGAGTGGGTGTACGAGACCTACATTACTTCGGATACTGCGGCCCTGACCGCGAAGGCAGACGGTTTGCTCCTCCAAGCGACCGCGCGCTTCGCACACGAAGCGAGCCGGTACACAATGCCCTCGATCCCACCGGGGATCGCGCGGCGTCTCGCGAAGATCCGACTCACGAATTCCGAGATCCCACCACACGATCCTGAGCGGGCCGCCGAACTCAGCCAACTTGCCGCGAAGATGCGTGGCCACTTCGCGTCCGCGAAATACATCCCGAAGGGCCAAAGTGAGGGGATCGACCTTAACGAGATAGGACGGATTTTCGCCCGAAGCCGGGATCCCGGAGAGCTCCAAAGCGTGTGGGTGGGATGGCACGACACTGCGGCTGCCATCCGGCCGTCGTACGCGCGATTCGTCGAGCTCGCGAATCAGGGGGCTCGGGAGGTCGGCTTCCGTGATGCCGGTGACCGCTGGCGGAGCAACTATGACATGAGCGCCGACGATTTCACATCTGAGGTCCAACGGCTGTGGAACGTCGTTCGGCCCTTCTATACGCTGTTGCACGCGTACGTTCGGAAACGTCTACACGAACGATACGGGGGATCCGTCGTTCCCCGGTCGGGCCCGATCCCTGCTCATCTTTTGGGCAATCTATGGGCCCAGAGCTGGCTCCAGCTCCTCCCCCTGGTGGACACATCGGAGAGCTCGCCCCGGTTCGACCTTGAGTCCGTCCTGCATCGAAAATCCGTGACGCCGAAGGAAATGGTGGCGTATGCAGAACGATTCTTCACCTCCCTCGGGCTCGACCCACTTCCTTCGACGTTCTGGGAGCGGTCGCTTCTCACGCGTCCAATGGATCGCGAAGTTCTGTGTCACGCAAGCGCATGGGACATGGACTTCGATCTGGACCTGCGGATCAAGATGTGCGTCGACGTGGGCGCGGAGGACTTTTTCGTGGTGCATCACGAGGTGGGCCATCTCGTCTACGACCGAGCGTACCGTCATTTGCCGTTCCTCGAACGCGAGGGAGCCAACGACGGCTTTCACGAAGCGCTCGGAGACACCATCGTCCTCTCCATGACCCCGTCCTACTTCCGAGAGGTTGGGCTCATGGAGCCCGAGGAGCCCTCAAGTGAACCCCGAACTCTTCTGCTCGCACGCGCCCTTGACAAGGTAGCGTTCCTTCCCTTCGGACTGGCCGTGGACGAGTGGCGTTGGAAGGTCTTCGACGGGACCATCGGGGCCGACGCGTACAACCGGAACTGGTGGCGACTACGCGAACAGTACCAGGGAATCGCACCGCCCGTGCCTCGGGGAGAGGAAGCGTTCGATCCCGGGGCGAAGATGCA
>JBAUTP010000042.1:0-6102 GCA_049582265.1 Thermoplasmata archaeon | reverse complement strand
GATGAGGAGCGCGGCCGCGACCGCGGCCACAATGATGGCGAGCGCAACGGCCGTTCCGATGTAGAGAAGATTGTTGTTCGTCGAACTATCCGAGTTGGGGCACGTGCCGTACGGCGGGCAGGTCGCTTGGACCGGGACGCTTGCGCTAGCGGGCGCCAAGATCGCGGCGATCAAGACCGCGATCATGGACACTCCCAGAATCAAGGGAATGTACCTTCGTAGAACCGACCCAGCTGCCACTCGTCCCCCGCTCTCGGGCCTATTAAATGAGGACACCCGCACCTATGTATAATTGTCGAGAGGGACACACGCCGCACGCCTCGATGTCGAGGAGTTATCCTCCGCAGGGAAGTTGCCGGCCGAGCGCAATTCCCAACTACCCCGGGACCGTGGAGAGACCGTGGGATTCCCGTACGATGCCGCGTTCCTTGCCCTGCTCGCGGTCTACCTTGTCTACTCGGTTTGGCAACATCTCGACCCACGCTTCCCCATCCTCGCCGCGCTCATCCTCTTGGTCGTTACGGCCCTCGTCGACGCGGCGGGAGCCGGGGCCGAAGCGAACACCCTCGCCGTGTTCGTCTTCTTCTTACTCGCCGGAGGAGTTCTCCTCCTCCTCATCGACTCGGTTCGTCCACGACCGTCGGCGGACGTGCGAACGCGCGAGTCCCCGGGGTCGGGCCCGGAACCGCCGATCGATGGGCCACGGCCCAACTAACTTGACGTCAGCTTCCGCGGCACGCTACAGGAATTCGTCGAGCACGGCGCTCTTCCCCTGGAGGCCGGCGGGTTGGTTCACGAGCGGTCCCGCCGAAAGCACGTCATCGAGCTCCTCATACGTGGGTTTCTCAACACGGTAGAAGAGGCCGATGGGGATCTTCTCGCCCCACTCGATCGATCGTTCGTAGGCTTTCAAGAGGTTCGTTGAGTCGTGGCCCGAGCTTTCGAGCTTGTAGACACGTTGACGGAACCAGTCGAACGTGTTAATCCGGTTGTAGGTGACGCAGGGGGAGAGTGCGTCAACGAAAGCGAACCCCTTGTGGCTGATGCCGCTCTGAATGAGCTCGGCCATGTGCTTCACGTCACCGCTGAACCCGCGCGCGACGTACGTGGCCCCACTCGCCAGGGCGAGAGAGATGGGGTCGATGGGGTTCTCGATCACGCCATGCGGCGTCGACTTCGTCTTTTGCCCCATCATCGACGTGGGAGAGGCCTGACCCGTCGTGAGGCCGTACACCTCGTTGTCCATCGTCACATAGGTGAGGTTGACGTTACGCCGCATCGCATGCACGAAGTGCCCGGCGCCGATCCCGAACCCATCTCCATCCCCGCCCGTGGCGATGACGGTCAGCGCATGGTTCGCCCATCGGATACCTTCCGCCACGGGCAGCGCACGGCCGTGGATCCCGTGGAAGCCGTAGCTGGAGAGGAAGTGGGGAAGGTTGGAAGAACATCCGATTCCCGAGACAACAACGATGTTGTGGGAGGGGATCTTGAGCCGCTTGAGCGCCATCTCCACGGCGGCGACGACCCCATAGTCGCCGCAGCCCGGGCACCAGGTGGGTTTGGTGTCCGACTTTCCGAGCAGCGGCAACGGAGCAATGATCTCGGGCGCTACCGCGTTCGCGCTAGTTCCCGACATGACCTATCTCCTCCAGCGTCCGTAGAACGATCTCGTTCGGATAGAAGGGTTCTCCGTCATACTTCAAGAACTTGGAAGGAAGGTCGTGGCCGGTCTCGGCTCGGATGAGGCGGCCGAGCTGGCCGGAATAGTTGGCTTCGACCAGTAAGAGATGGCGCGCCTCCTGTAGCTGGGAACTCAAGGTCTCGGTGTGAAGGGGGAAGACCGTTGAAACGTGAATGAGGTTCGTCGTGTGCCCGCGGCGGGTGAGTTCGATCATCGCGTCGCGGACCGGACCTACCGTAGAGCCCCAGGCCACGAAGGTGAGCTCGGCATCGCTGGGTCCCTCGCGCCGTGGCGGCGATGACGCCGAGGCGAGGCCCTTCAGCTTCCTCATGCGCTTGTCCATCATCCGAGTGCGTTCATTGACCCACTGCGGGATCCCGGACCGTACGTCGCTCACCAAGTGCCCGCGCTCGTCGTGCTCGTCGGATCCGGCGACGAACTGGAGACCGGGCTGGCCGGGAATGGAACGAGGCGAGACTCCGCTCTCCGTGATGGCGTAGCGCTTAAACTCGTGACCGTTCGATTCCACAGTGAAAAGAGAGGAAAGCGGAACGTCGAGGTTGATGTCGCCTCGGTCGATCGTTCCAAAGTTCTCCGACAGGTAGAGGTCGCTCGCGACGAGGACCGGGGTTTGGAATTCCTCCGCCAAGCGAAAAGCGTCCACCATCGCATCAAAGGCTTCCTTGGGGTCGGAGGGCGCGAGAATGGCACGGGGAAACTCCCCTTGGCCCGCTCCCAGCATGAGGTTGAGATCGCCTTGTTCGGTCTTGGTAGGTAGCCCGGTCGAGGGTCCCGCGCGCTGCGACTCGACGACCACGAGCGGCACTTCGCACATGCCGGCCATCCCGAGCGCCTCCACCATCAAGGAGAAGCCTCCTCCACTAGTAGCCGTCATCGCACGAACGCCACCGAACGAAGCGCCGATCGCCATGTTGATCGCGCCGAGCTCGTCCTCGGCTTGCTTCACGACGATCCCGAGGTCGGAAGAATGCGCCGCGAGCCAATGCATGATGGTCGACGCCGGGGTCATCGGGTACTGCGCCAGGAACTTGACGCCGGCGGCGGCAGCGCCGAGGGCGATCGCCTGGTTGCCCGTCAGGAGGAGCTTGGCGGGTCCTGTCGGATGCACCGCTCGGTCATTGACCGAAGCATGGGATTCGGCAAACTGATATCCTGCGGCACTCGCACCTAGGTTCCAGTCGACGACCTCGCCCGTCTTTTTTCCGAAGGAGTCGGCGAGAGCGGTCCGGAGAACGTCGGGCGATATCCCCGAAAGGAAGCATGTGGCTCCGAGCCCCACGGCGTTCTGAAGGATGGACTGCGTGGTGTATTTCCGTGCGAGCTCGAGCGTGGGAACGGCGAGCGCGTGTGTTCCGGCGGGTAACTCGCCGTCCGATACCGCGAACTTCTCGGGATCGTAGACTAGCGTGCCCCCTTCGCTCAGCGTCGAGCGATGGACCTCGACGGTCTCTCGGTTAAGCGCGTAGAGCACATCGCATCGATCCCCCTGGGAATAGATGCGCTCGGTCGACGCGCGCGCCTGGAACCACACGTGACCTCCCCGAATGACCGATTGGTAGGAATTGAGCCCGTGCACGTGGAGGCCCATTCGAGACAGCGAGCGGGCGATGGTCTCCCCGACGGAGGCGATACCATCGCCGGCGGCTCCCCCCACCCGGATCGTGATTTCGCCCATTCGTTCTGTCGAGAGGGCTAGTGGATATGGCCTTTGCGCGGGACTGGCGGCCGCGTTCGGGGGTACCGGGGAGCGTCCGAGATAAACAGGTATGATGCTCTGCTCCTCTCTACACTCTATGAACCCGACCGTTCGAGTCCTCCTGTTTTCTACGGCCCGCGAAGCCGTAGGTCGTCCTGAACTTCGTCGGTCGGTCGAGGCGGAGGGCGTTGAACTATCGGCACTTCTGGATGGGTTGACTCGAGAGTATCCCAAGCTAGGTCCCGTGCTCGGAGTCAGCCGGCTGGTTGTTAACGGAGAATACGTTCGGGGCAAGGGAAACCGAATTCGACCCGGGGACGAAGTAGCCATCCACCCCCCGTACAGCGGAGGGTAGACGTGTCCGTTCGGATTCAACGCGGGGCGCTGTCGATCGCTCGAGCCTACGCCGAGTTGGAGGATGCCGGAAGCGGAGCCGCTATCGTCTTCGCAGGCCGAGTGCGGCCCGACCCCGTGGGATCGCGGCCCGCCACCGCGCTTCTCTACGAGATGCATCGCCCCTTGACCGACCGGTCCCTCGAACGTCTGGAGAGGATGGCCCGAGAGCGCTACGGCGCCCGGCGCGTTGTGATCTGGCACCGGCTGGGCCCCGTCAAGGTCGGGGAGGCCTCCGTCTTGGTCGGGGTTGCCGCCGCCCATCGAGCCCCGGCCTTCCAAGCAGCCCGCAAGATCATGGAACAACTGAAGCACGCGGCCCCGATCTGGAAGACGGCGATCGTTGAGAGCCCACGTCCGCTACGGTCGCGTAGACGAGACTCCTAGCGACGTGGGGTGATTCGAGAGGGGAGGCATCCGACGGGCTTCGCTGGCGGCGGCGTCATCGTTCGGTTATATACCATTCTCCGTTTCTTGAGTGATGACCGCCGAGAGTCCCTCCGCTCCGACCCGGCCGACGTCGACACCTACGTCGGGACCACCCCGGCGGGGGGGCATGGCAGGCGGGGCCCTTCAGAAGATGGATAAGGGCCCCCTTTCGCACGTTGTAGCGATAGGCTCGGGAAAAGGAGGCGTCGGTAAATCTTCCACCGCGGCACTCCTCGCGAGCGACCTCGTCCGTCGGGGGCTCTCCGTCGGTCTCTTGGACGCGGACATCACCGGTCCCTCGTTACCGAAGCTGTTGGGCGTCAAGGGCCCGCTGGTGGACCGGGGAGAGGGGATCGAGCCGGCCCTCACGTCGGATGGGATCCGTATCGTCTCATCCCAGTTTATGGTCGAGGACGAGAAGACGCCGGTCATCTGGAGGGGCCCGCTCGTGACACGGCTCATCATGCAGTTCTTCGGCGGCGTTAATTGGGGCAAGCTCGACTATCTTCTCATCGATATGCCCCCGGGCACGAGCGACGTTCCGCTGACGGTCTTCCAGACGATCCCGGTCGATGGGATGGTCTTCGTACTCACACCGCAGGACCTGGCCGCGCTCATCGTGAAGAAGGCGATGAACATGGCACGCGACCTCCACGTTCCGTTGCTTGGTGTTGTGGAGAATATGTCGTACCTTGACTGCCCTCATTGCCACGAGCGCCTGGAACCTTTCGGTCCAAGCCGGGTCGCTGACGTCGCGGACGAGTATGGGATCCCTCTTTTGGGCCGACTCCCCATCGGCCCTCAGATCTCCACCCTGGGCGACCTCGGGAAGCTATCCGAAGCCCGGGACACTGCGTTCGAGGCCTTGGGTACAGCGTTCCTGCATTCGGTAGAAGAGCTCACGAAGGGGACGCCGGCGACCCTGTAATCGCGCGGAGCCGACTGAAGGGAAGGGTTTCCGTAAGAACGCCGAGATGGCGAAGCGCGGCCGCTAGGCCTTCGACGTGGGCATCTCCCACGACCACCGCCAAACGACCGTACCCTTTCTGCCGAATCGCGGCGAGGCGACCCGCCATGTGCTCGTTTCGGTCATCCACGAGCACC
Source organism: Thermoplasmata archaeon (assembly GCA_049582265.1). Taxonomy (GTDB): domain Archaea; phylum Thermoplasmatota; class Thermoplasmata; order Lutacidiplasmatales; family UBA184; genus Lutacidiplasma. The sequence goes on along the minus strand of JBAUTP010000042.1, from coordinate 775 downwards.
CGGGCGACGGTGGGATAGGCTTCGCGGAGAGCCGAGAGGTAGTCCTGGGGAGCATCAGCGTACTGGTCGAGCTGTCGCGCGATGACGGAGCGCGGTGCGAAGAGGCCAAGGAAGCTACCTACGAACAGCCCCACACGCTCCTTGAGACTGAGGGATCCGAGGAGTCGCTGTACGGTCTCTCGAATGGGGTCGTCGACGAGGAAGAGCGGGATCTTCCGGTCGTTCGCGACCTGGGCCGCCACTCGCATCTCGCCCCCAGCGAGCCCGCCCCCGAGTTCGGCACCGAGTCGCCGCTGGACGAATCCCCAGATCCGAATGAACAGCGGACCTCCCGAGGACGCGTGCCGGGTCGAACCTTCGGGCGACAGCAGGACTGCCGCGCGGTCCGCGTCCAGCTCGACCGCGAGACCATCGAGGATGCGATGCTCGAGCGCTCGACGCAATGGAATCGCGAGGTCCACGACGTGCGCGGAGCCGATGACCAGGACGGGGGCCTCGGCGGTGCTGGCGTACATATCGCATGATGAGCACCGGGGCACGGATGGCCCTTGCTATCCGCCGAGGACAGTCGGGTCAAGCCGGAACGGCTAACCCCATATAGCGACGGACGGTCGGCGGTTCGATGGCATGGACACTGTTCACGGTCCCGGGAGCGCGAAGGACCGAACTTGACGAGGTCCTGCGGGACGATATCGTCTCGCGTCAGAGCCAGAAGGTGCGCGACGCGCCGAGCGTCGGCGGCCCGTCCGGGGAGACCTATGTCTTGATCGAGGGC
>JBAUTP010000041.1:0-7560 GCA_049582265.1 Thermoplasmata archaeon | reverse complement strand
ATGTTTATCACCGGTCCCGACGTCGTTCGCGCGGTGACGGGCGAAGATGTGACCTTGGAGGCGCTCGGAGGGGCGGACGCCCACGCGACGCTGAGTGGCGTATCCCACTTCACCGCCGAGTCCGATGCCGACGCGATCGCGCTCGCCCGACGTCTCCTGAGCTACCTTCCACTCAACAACCTCGATGACCCCCCCGGGGTCGAGCCCGCCGACCCTCCCGCCGGTTCGCAGGACACGCTCGAGAGCGTCGTTCCTCGGGATTCCAATTCCGCCTATGACGTCCACGGGGTCATTGACCGGATCATGGACCCGGAGAGCTTCCTCGAGGTGCAACCGCGCTGGGCTGCGAACATCGTGATCGGGCTTGCCCGGCTCGCCGGGCATGTGGTCGGCGTCGTGGCGAATCAGCCCAACGTTCTCGCTGGAACGCTCGACAGCCTGGCCTCCGCGAAGGCGGCGCGATTCGTTCGTTTCTGCGACGCGTTCAACATCCCGATCCTCACGTTCGTCGATGTGCCCGGATTCCTTCCCGGTACGTCGGAGGAGCATGGCGGCATCATTCGACATGGCGCCAAGCTGCTCTACGCGTTCGCTGAAGCCACGGTGCCGAAGTTGGCGCTGATCCTGCGGAAGGCGTACGGCGGCGCCTACGATGTGATGTGCTCGAAGCACTTGGGCGCGGACCTCAACTTGGCGTGGCCCACGGCAGAGATCGCGGTCATGGGGGCGGACGGAGCGGTCAACATACTCTTCCGACGCGAGCTCGAGTCCGCGGGCGGGCCGGGCCGCGAAGAACTACGCGCGAAGCTCACCGCCGATTACCGGCAGGAGTTCCTGAATCCCTTCCTCGCCGCCGAACGCGGGTACGTCGATGAGGTCATCGCCCCGACAGATAGCCGGCGCCGTCTCATCGAGGGATTAACGCTGCTCCTCCCGAAGCGCGAGGAGCGGCCCACGCGGAAACACGGGAATCTCCCGCTCTGAGCCATGCTCTCCAACGAGCCGACGGAGGCCGATGGTCCAATTCACTGAGACCGTTCTTCGCGACGGCCACCAGTCGCTCATCGCCACCCGGATGCGGACGCGTCACATGCTCCCCATCGTCGAATCGCTCGACGCCATCGGCTATCGGTCGCTCGAGGTCTGGGGCGGGGCGACGTTCGACGTATGCCTTCGCTTCCTCCGAGAGGACCCGTGGGAGAGGTTGCGGGAAATCAAGCGCCGAGCTCCCCGAACGCCTCTCCAGATGCTGCTGCGCGGGCAGAACCTCGTCGGGTACCGACATTATCCCGATGACGTGGTCGAGAAGTTCGTCGCGGAATCCGCCCGCCAGGGCGTTGACATCTTCCGCGTCTTCGATGCGCTCAACGACCCTCGGAACATGGAGGTCGCCCTTCGGGCGGTGCGCAAGAGCGGCGCCCGTGCTCAAGGGACCATCTGCTATACGCAATCCCCGGTCCACACGCTTTCCTCGTTCGTCGAGCTCGGGCGACGTCTAGCGGAGATGGGCGCTGACGAGCTCTGCGTCAAGGACATGGGCGGTTTCCTCCCGCCCACGGAAGGGGGCGCCCTCGTCCGCGCGCTCGTTCGCGAGGTGGGATTACCCGTCGTGGTGCACACGCACTCGGCGAGCGGGATGTCATCGCTCACGTGCCTCGCTGCGGCCGACGCAGGGGCGACGGCGATCGACGCGGCGATCTCGCCGTTCGCAGGGGGCGCGTCGCAGCCTCCCACCGAGGCCCTCGTCGGAGCGATGCGAGGGACTCCCGTGGACCCGCATCTCGACCTTGCCGCGCTCGCCGAGATCGCGGAATACTTCCAGGGCGTGCTCGATCATTACCGGCCCCTTCTCAACCTCCGTTCCCTTCAGACGGACCCGGGCATCCTGGTCCATCAGGTGCCGGGTGGCATGCTTTCGAACCTCCTCTCGCAGCTCAAAGAGCAGGACGCTCTCGGTCGCCTCAGCGAAGTGCTGGCCGAGGTCCCACGGGTACGAGCCGACCTTGGCTATCCCCCGCTCGTCACGCCCACGAGCCAGATCGTCGGCATCCAGGCGGTCTACAACGTGCTCGTCGGCCGACGGTACGGTCAGATCACGCAGGAAGTGCGCGACTACGTACGCGGCCTCTATGGGACCCCTCCGGGGCCGGTCGACCCCGAGCTGCAAGTCTTGGTCTTTGCACGGGAAGGGCCGATCACGGGCCGCCCCGCGGACCTCCTCGAACCTGAGTTCGCCAAGGCGCTAGCGGGTGTGCGGGCCATCGTCCCCTCGGCCGATGACGCAGAGGCGCTCGCCTACGCGCTCTTCCCTATGGTTTACAAAAGTTACCGAGAGGCGCTGGGTCGGGGACTCGATTCGTCCACGCTAACGGCGGCCGCACTCGGGGTCGTCGCCGCCTTCCGACGTCCGCCGCCGTCGGCTCCCCGTGCCCTCGCCGAGCGGCCGAGCCCCGGCAGTGCGTGGGCCCATGCGGGGCGCGCGCGACTCCACGGGTCAGGGGGGTGGGATCGCGCGGGTCCAGCTACGCGTCGACGGTAGGGAATTCGCAGCGGAGGTCGACCTCAATGCATCGACCGTTCGGTGGGGCGATTCCACGTTCCCGGTCAAAGTGACGCCCGGCGCGGGGGGGAAGGTGGAGGTCGAGATCGCGGGCGAGACGGCGATCGTCGACGGCTGGCCCGAAGGGCTCACGAGCCCACTCGAGTCGATCGCGGTGAACGGTGAGCGAGTTTCGATCGACGTCGTCGCCGTCGAACGAACGGGCAGTGCGGCGTCGGCCGCGCCGATTCGCCCTCTACGCGCCGCAGCCGTGGACCGTCCCGCGGGTTCGGCCCGAACCGAGGTCGACGCGGGCGGAGGGGTGCCGGTCGTTCCGCCGATGCCCGGAAAGGTGATCGAGGTCCGTGTCAAGAACGGTCAAACGGTCCGGCAAGGCGAGGTCCTCCTGATCCTGGAAGCGATGAAGATGCGTAACGAGATCCAAAGCCCAACCGACGGGACCGTTGTCGGCCTCGCCGTCGCCGAGGGAGAGAATTCGCCGGCGCGTCAACCGCTCTTGTTCGTTCGGCCTTCCTCATCCACCTGATCGGTACCTGACCCAGAGCGCTTCAGGGGTGGGTACGTGTCAGCAGGCCCGGTTCCGGTGGTTGGTTCATCGAACAGGGTCAACGTCACGTCATCCGGGTGAACGGGAGGCTCCAGCGGTTCGGCCGGGGCCGGGGAGGTCACGACCACGGGCTCGGATATCGCCGCTGGCGGAGCGACGGGGGCGGGCGCCGGGCGAACGAGCGGCTTACGGGAATAGTCCCGAAGGTAGAGGAGCATGACGGCCACCGGCAGGGCCAGCGTCAGGAGAGATAGGATTCCTAGGTTGAGGAGTCGTCCCGCCACGATGCCGACTATGGCCAACGCGGCCACGAGGCCCGCCGCCGCGGGAAAGGGTAACCGTCCTAGGATGCTCATGCCGGCTCGACGCAGCCGTCGGTCCTACAAGAACGGGACCGGGCGATGGCAGGTCGGGCAACTGGTCGTTCCCGCTGGCACCGTCGTGCCACAGATCATGCAGAAATCCGTGGGCGAAGGTGTTCCGCTCGAGACCGCGCCGATCCCCCGCACCGAGGAGGACTTCGAAGATGCACCGCCCGCGCCGGCGGGGCTCGGTGCGGGGCGGCTGAACCCGAACGGTCGGCGGAAGAAGAAGAGGACGCCGAGCCACACCACGAGGGCAACGAGCACCGGGATCGAGAGGAAGGGATAGAAGAACCCCAGGATGATGAGGCCGAGGAGAGCCCCGTCGATCGCAATCACCACCGCCGTTCGTCGCTGCACGTTCGGGTCCTGGCAACGGGAACATGAGGGGGCCCGCGGTACTTATCGATTGGCGCCCATCGGCGGGGTCCAACGCTCCGCGGCGTGGGTCCTTATTAACCGGCCCGACTCGGGAGCCGCGTGGCGAAAGGCCCTACGCTCGTCATGCGTGATGAGTTCACCTGGGACATCCCGACCTCCGCGCAGCCCGGGATGCGCGTTCCCGGTAGGCTCTTCTCGAATGCCGCGCTCATTTCCTCCGTCAGCGAAGACCCGGCACTCCAGCAACTCGCCAACGTGGCCACGCTTCCGGGCATTCAGCAGTTCGCGCTCGCCATGCCGGACATCCACTTTGGCTACGGGTTTCCCGTCGGTGGCGTCGCGGCGTTCGATGTCGGTGAGGGCGTCGTCTCGCCGGGCGGGATCGGGTACGACATCAACTGCGGGGTTCGGCTGATCCGGACTCCGTTCACCGTCGAGGAGGTTCGCCCTCGACTGAAGGCGCTCGTGGACGCGCTCTACCGCCGTGTCCCGTCCGGTGTGGGCTCGAAGGGAGGTCTCAGCCTCAGTCGGCCCGAGATCGACGAGGTCCTCGCTCACGGGGCGCGCTGGGCGGTGGAGCATGGGCACGGGGGAGTCAAAGACCTGATCGTGCAGGAAGAGGAGGGCGCGCTCGCCCGGGCCGACCCGCACGCCGTGAGCGATACCGCTCGCCAGCGGGGCCTCCGTCAGCTCGGTACGCTAGGTTCTGGGAATCACTTTCTCGAGGTCCAGGCGGTCGACGAGTTGTTCTTCCCTGAGGCAGCAGAAGCGCTCCACTTGGAGCGGGGCCATGTCGTGGTGATGCTCCACACGGGTTCTCGGGGACTGGGTCACCAGATCGCGACGGACTACATCGGACTCATGGACCGGCAGCTGGCCCGGGAGGGGACCATCCTCGTCGACCGGCAGCTTTCGTGCGCGCCCATCTCCTCGGACGAGGGCCAGCGGTACCTCAACGCGATGGCCGCGGGCGCGAACTTTGCCTGGGCGAACCGACAGATGATCACGGAGGGGGTCCGCGCCGCGTTCCACGAGGTGTTCGCCGCCGCGAACGGGCCTCTCGAGCTACCCATCGTCTACGACATCGCGCACAACATGGCCAAGGAGGAGATGCATGCGACGCCCGATGGCGTGCGACGGGTGCTGGTTCATCGCAAGGGCGCGACCCGCGCCTTTCCCCCCGGCCGGGAGGAAGTTCCGCTTCCCTATCGCGCCACGGGGCAACCGGTGCTCATCCCGGGGGACATGGGCACGGCCAGCTACGTCCTGGTCGGTCTACCCACTTCGCTCGAACGCTCCTTTGGCTCCTCGTGTCACGGCGCGGGGCGGCGTCTCTCCCGGCATGCCGCCGTGCGCCAGTTCCGGTTCGACGAGGTCACGCGGAGCCTCACGGAACGCGGCATCATCGTTCGGGCCGCCACGCGGGAAGGGGTGACGGAGGAGGCGCCCGGTGCCTACAAGAACGTCGAGGACGTCGTGCGCTCCGCCGAGGGAGCCGGCCTTACCCGACGGGTGGCTCGTCTCGTTCCGATGGGCGTGGTAAAGGGGTAGGCCCTCGCTCCCGAGTTCGGGTTCGAACGACGGCGGACACCGCGAGCGCGAACGCGCCCGCCCCCGAGAGCGCTAGGAGAAGCGGCAGCTCCGTCGCGAACGTGGTGGGCGGGGAGAGCTGGATCGTGAGCTCAGCGTTCCCCGTGTAGTTAGGCCCAACGACGTCCGCCTCGATCGTGGTCGTACCGGACGTGGGGGGTAGCGTCACCGAGAGGGTGAGGACGCCGGAGGAAGGGAACGTCATCTCCACGGAGTTGAGGAACCCGGTGCCCACGGCGGTGTCCCGGTCGCCGACGACGACGGCCACCGAGGCGATCGTGCACGGTTGGGGGCCCACGGCCGGGCAGGCGAGGACCGCCGCTAGGCGTAGCCGAACGGAGCTTCCTGCGACGGCCGACCCGACCGCGGACATCGAGAGATTCACGGAACCTGGCTGGAAGGCCCGGACGGCCAGCGACGCGTTGATCTCGTCTCCGTGCGGGTCCTCGACCGTGACCACGACGGTGAAGTTCCCTGGCTTCGTGAAGCTGTGCGAGACCGAGGATCCGTTCGCGCTCGTCCCGTCGCCGAACGCCCACGTGTAGGAGTACGGTCCTCCAACGCCGCCGGTCGCGTTCGCGAGGAAGGAGACGTTGAGCGGAAGGAGCCCCGTCGAAGCCGTCGCGTTGGCCGATACCGAGAGCGGGGTGTAGCGTCGCCCGGTCGCCGTGAAGGCGTGGTTGATGACCAGGCGGTCCCCCCAGGGGTCGCTGACCGTGAGCGTCACGGTATAGTTCCCGGGCCCGTAGTACGTGTGCTGGACCGCGGAGGAGGTCGCTGTCGAGCCGTCCCCGAACGACCAGTCGAACGAGGCGTTCGGCATTCCCGAAGTTACCCCCGAATCACGGAAGGTGAACGGTGTGGCCCCCTGAGCCGGCGGAGCGGTATCGTTCACGACGAGGGCGGTGGCACGACCCGAGATCACCGCGCTTAACGGAAGGCTCGCATTGATCCGGTCCCCGGAAGCGTTCACCGCGCTGATGTTGACGTACCACTGGCATGAACCTTCTACGACGCATCCGGTCTCGGGGAGGCTCTGATTGACCCGGGACCCGAACGAGGAGGCGTTCGAACTGAACGACCAGCGGATCAAATACGGGCCGACCCCGCCAGTCACGTTCGCATCGCCGGTGAGAAGGCCACCGGCGCCGGCGCCGTAGACCGGTGTGACATGCGCGGTCAGGATGGCGCCGGTCGACCCGACGGCGGGTTCGACGTCAATGAGGAACGCCTCGCTCGCATTCCCGCGGCCGCGGTCTTCCACGTGGGCTACGGCCACGAAGAGACCGGCGTTGACGTACGTGTGGTTGACGTCGGCACCTTGCGCCGTCATACCGTCGCCGAACTGCCACTGGGTGGCGCTCGCGTTCGGGCTGTGGCCGCCCGACAGCAGCGCGGTGAAATCGATGGAGAGCGGGGCCCGGCCGCTTTGGCGGCTTGCGATGAAGCTCCCGTTGAGGGACGGGTACACGGTGACGTTGAGCGTCGATACCGTCTCTTGATTGAGGGAGTCGTTGACATAGACCGTGATCGTGTGATTTCCCGCCACTCGGAACATCCCACACTGGCATGCGGAAACGTAGGGGTCGTCCGAGCGATAATGGACCGTAAGCGGTCCCGCCCCTCCCGAAGTCGTGAGATTGAGCGGAAAGTCCCCCGGGAGGTCCGCCCTCGTACCATTCGACGCAAGGTGGGCGACCAGCGGTACCCAGGGAGTGCACGCAGCCGACTTTCCATTCCCTATCGTTTCATTGACACGGTTCGAAGCTCCGCCATGGACCAGCGACCCTGCACCTTCTACCGCCACGCTGGCGCAGAAGCCCCCGGCGGCACCGTAGGCGTGAGTGACCACGGACCGGTTGGTCCAGTTGAGGTACGTTCCGTCCCCGAAGGAATAGAGATACCGTAGCGAGCCGGACCTTCCCGTAGTGTTCGTGGAGAAGGTCACCGCCGTGCCCACCGGCGCCCGGGTCGCGGAGGCGTTCAACGTAACGTTGAGGAGCGTACCGTTCACGACGACGACAGTGAGCGGGGTGAGGGTGGAATTGCCCGAGGTATCAAACACGACGGCCTCGGCAGCGTACGTTCCGCTCGTGGGGAAGGTATGATTGACCTCAGCG
>JBAUTP010000040.1:0-2070 GCA_049582265.1 Thermoplasmata archaeon | reverse complement strand
GAGTACCCATAGACCTCGGCCGTGGCGCGTGATGGTCGTATCCGCAGAGAGTTGTTCAAGACGCGCCGCGATGTGCGGGGAGGGCAGGTTCGTGACGGCCGTCAGCTGCTTCGTGGTGATCCCCGTGATTCCGGCACGAGCGATCGCCGAGGTGACAGGGTCCACCATAAGGTCCCGAGAGTTCATCCGGCGAAGCGCACATCGTCCTCGTCTATAAAGCCGGGAATCGAAGGTACTGAGGAAATTGCGCCGCGAGCTCTATTCCAGAGTCACATCGGCCGAGGGTGCCCGGCGGGTGCATTTCGTACTAGAACGCCGAGGGTTGCATACGGGCGATATCCGCGGAAATCTTGTTCACATAACTCTTGAACGCCGCCAGCACGTCGTTCGAGGTGACCATCCCGATCACCACTCCATTGCGGGTGAGCAGCATTCGCCGAATTCGCTTTGCGTCCATCAAAGCAACGATCTCCTCGGTCGCGGTTTCGGCGCCGGCTGTCACGAGCGGGCTCGTCGCAATCTCACCGAGAGTGGTCTGGGCTGGATCGCGTCCGATCGCAAGGACCTTAGCGATCAGGTCCCACTCGGTGACGATCGCTATCGGTGGACCTTTTTCGGAGACGAGGACGTAGCCCTTTCGGCTCGCTGCCATCTGGCGGGCCCCCTCTGACACGCTTGACGACATTGGCATGACGAGGAGGTCGGTATGCATGATGTCCTTCGCGCGGAGCACCATCAGGGATTCCCAGGACGCCGCTCTCGTCACCCGGACGAGGTACATAAATGCGGGGCAGCCAGGGCGAACTCAAGGACGTCGCCCCCACGGTTGTCCTCATGGAGGATTGTGTTCCCCGGTCTCCGGAAGAATCGGAAGCGGAGGCTGGCGATCCGATCGGAGGTGACCAAACGTCAGCGGCACGAGGTACGTGCAATCAAGACCTCGCGTCGCGGAGCATTGCGGTTGCCGGCTTACGCCGAAATCTACGCGTGTCTCTCTCATTCATACGCCGAATTCGTTACGTGGATTCAATCGCCCACGCAACGCGAATGCTTCCGTGACACACCTTAACAACGTTCAAGTAATCGCCACCAATCGTGGTTCCTTAGGTGTGGGATTGAACGGAGATACTCCTCGGGCCGAGGATTCATCGGAGGCGCCGCCCTCGGAGACCGCCCAGCTCGCCGACCGTATCTCGGCCGAGCTTGAACTCTTGGCCCGCAACGTCGACATCCTGGAACGGCTCGCGAACCATCCACCGATGGGCATCATTCGCCTCAGCGAGGCGTTGCATCTCCCGATTCACAAGGTGCGCTACTCGCTGCACTTGCTGGAACGGGAGGGGGTGATCCAGCCATCCGCGGATGGTGCCGTCGTCACGGACAAGGCCCGTGAATTCTGGACGTCGCTCGAACAATCGTTGGACCGAATGTCGAACCTGATCCAGCACCTCAAGGATCGCGCGAACGAGACGCGGAGTCGTTCTGCTGGTCGGAAAGGCTATTAGTCGAAGGCATGCTCGTCCGCGTCGGTGCCGCCGTAGCTCAGCGGCAGAGCGATCGGCTGTTAACCGAAAGGTCAGCGGTTCGAAGGCCCCGGGGGTTCCACCCACGAGAGCCGAAATTCCGCTCGGCGGCGCCTTCACCGATCGGCCGGTGTTCCATGGGCCCGTAGCTTAGTCCGGCTTAGAGCGTCCGGCTCATAACCGGTTGGTCGACGGTTCAAATCCGTCCGGGCCCATATCACGGCCGGCGTGGTCGGACCCCCAAGGTTCCAACGGAAGGCGGGGCGAACGGGAGCGACCCTAAGCGACCCACCGCTTCGCGGGGCTCGAAGGTCCGAGGGCCATTGCCACCTACGGGTCGCCTTACAACCTGAGATCCGTACCGGGGCCTCCGGATCCCTCCCCGCCTAGGCGAGTCCGGTCGTCGGCTCGTTCGTTCGGCCCTCGTGGGCATCGCGAGATCCGCGAGGGAACTCCGACTCTAACCCATCGGATCCGTACCAATCGGTTCTTGGACGCAAGCGACGTGAGGTACGAATCCACCAGGAGGGGCCCGACTGGGTCCCCC
>JBAUTP010000039.1:0-5960 GCA_049582265.1 Thermoplasmata archaeon | reverse complement strand
CTAGTGGACCGGCGATGAAGTAACTTCGGGCTTCGTGGTTCGGAGCCAGACCGGGATCCGCGCTTGGTGCCGTCGGTTCTTCCGAACGGTGTCCCGGAACTTCTTCCCCCGACGGATCCGCTCCTCGTTCCGATACGCCACCGCCGCGTCCAACGCCTCTCCGACCTCCGCCACCGTCGTGAAGTGCGTCCCCGGCAGCGCTAACTCCTCGAGGTCCCGCGCGTGGGTCTCCACGGGGTTCATCCAGCTCGCATGCGTGGCGCTGGGGACCAGCACCACGTTGTTCAGACGAGCCCACCAACGGATCTCTTGCGTCCAGTGCGAGCTGAGCCCGTCCTGGACGATGTACACCGGCTGGTCCGCGGGATACTTCGATCGCTCCTCCTTCAGGAACTCCAGCCACCGCACCGCATGCTTCGTCGGGCCCACCTGGCCCGACAACTGCTGGTGGTAGACGTTCAACATCAGGAAGTAGTACGTCGTCCCGAACTCCTTGCGATACTCCGCGGGGATCCGTCCGGGCCGTTCCCTTGGATACCACCCCGCACCTCCCTGCGGGATGAGTTGGATCGGTCCGATCTCGTCGCCGCTCAACACCACCGGCGGGTTGTGCGGCATCCGCGTTAGCTTCTCGATGTAAGCCTTCTTCACCTCCCGTTCCGGGTCGTGGCTCTCCTTCCATGTCCGCAACGATTGGTGGCTCACTTCCGACTCGAGGAGGATCACTCGCAGCCACTCCTCGCTGATCGAGGCGACCACCCCGCGCTTCATCGCCTCCTCGCGGAGGCGGAAGAGCGACCACTGAGTGTAGGGAAGGCCCAGGTCCTTCGGATGGCTGAGCGCGAGGTCGACCAGCCCCTTCCGTTGCTCCTCCGTAAATCGGGTGGGACGGCCCGGACCCCACTTCGGCTCGAGCATCTTGAAGCCATGCAGGTTGAACGCCTTGATCAGCGTCCGCACGTAGTCCTCGCTCATCAGAGCGATGACCGCGATCTTGGGTGGAGTGAACCCCTGGGCGGAGGCGAGGATCACCTGCGCCCGCTTCACCTCGATGGCGCTCTGGTGGTGGCGCACGATGCGTCGAAGCTTGTTCCCTTCCTCGTCAGTGATCTCTCGAACCCGGACGACCATGCCTCCAGGTAGAGGAGAGCCTAGCCTAGACTTTTCGGTCCGGTTTCCCGAAGAGCATTCCTAGCCGGTCCACTAGGTCCCCGTTCTTGTCCCCGCTCGGGCGCGCGTCCCTCGTGCGGGGACCAGCAGCGTTTCGGTAACCCGAACGCAGGCATCCAATCGGTCCGCGAAACGTCGAGATTTCTGAAGGGCGCGAGCGACCTCACCGATTTGCCGCGAGACGGAGCGCGGCGACGGTCCCCCGGGTCCGCGTCGCCGACCGATCGCGGCCCTCAGCTCCGCCTCCCCATCTCCCTGCGATGGCAGACCGGTGGTTGGTCCAAGTGCCGCGGTTCCCGAATCCTCTCGTTGACGGAAGTGATGGGCGACGCGTTCGTGGGCTTCCCGGAAGGGGGTGCCGTTCCGAACAAGGCTCTCGACGACGTCCGTGGCCAACAATTGGGGATCGCTCGCGGCCTCCAGTAAACGGTCTCGACGAAATCGCACCTGACGCACCACGCCCGCGAGAGCGTTCACGCTGGCCTGCGCGGTGTTGATCGCGTCGAGTACGGGCGCCTTGTCCTCTTGAAGGTCCCGGTCGTAGGCCAGCGGGAGTCCTTTCAGCGTGACAAGGAGCGCCACGAGATCGCCGATCACCCGGCCGCTCTTCCCGCGTACGAGCTCGGCCACGTCGGGGTTCCGCTTCTGGGGCATGAGACTGCTCCCCCCGCCCCACTCAGGCCCGGGCGCTACGAATCCAAACTCCGATGTGGACCATATCACGAGCTCCTCGGCAAGGCAACTCGCATGGACCGACGCGAGAGCGAGGTCGAAGACGACCTCCGCGAACGGATCACGGTCCGACACCGCATCGACGGAGTTCGCGAAGGACCGGGAGAAGCCCAATCGTCGAGCGACCCAGGCGGGGTCGAGGGGCAGGGTCGAGCCCGCGAGGGCGCCCGCGCCGAGCGGCGAAATGTTGGCCCGTTCGGCGGTCGATTGAAGCCGGTCGAGGTCCCGGGAGAACCTCCAGACATGGGCCAATAGGTGATGGCCCAGCGTGATCGGCTGGGCGCGTTGGAGATGGGTGTAGCCGGGCATCGGTGTGGCGACCTCTTCCTTGGCGCGTGTGCGGAGTACCTCCGTCAACTCGAGGAGGCCATGCATCAGGTCGGCGATCGCGGCTCGTAGGAAGAGCCTCTCATCGAGAGCCACCTGGTCGTTACGGCTGCGTCCGGTGTGGAGGCGTTGCCCGACGATCCCGAGAAGTTCGGTTAGGCGCACTTCGATGTTGGTGTGAACGTCCTCGAGGTCGGAACGCCAACGGAACTTCCCCCGCTCCATTTCGCGAGCGATCTGGCGGAGACCGCCGATGAGCCGTCGAACATCCCGCCGACGGAGCAATCCCACCCGACCGAGCATTTCGACATGCGCGATGCTTCCGATGAGATCCCAGTGGGCGAGCCTCTGGTCGACGGAGAGCGAGTTGAGGAAGGCCGACGCGGGAGCGCCCACGAAGCTCGGAGTAGAGCGGGGCGTACCCTTCACGCCCCCAGGCCAACTACCGAGCGGTCGGGAGTCGTTCGAGGCGGGAGTCGGGAGCGGCGGGTTTCGCCTCGGTCGCTGCCCATGTGCGGGTGGGGAGCCCCCAGACGTAGATGAACCCCTCCGCCATTTCCTGACGGAACTGGTCGCCGGCGGAGTACGTGGCCAGGGCGTGCTGGTAGAGCGCCTGCGGTGCCGCACGGCCTACGACTCGGACAGAGCCCTTGAAGAGCTTCAGCGCGACCTCCCCCGTCACTCGCTCCTGCGTCGACTCGATGAAGCGATCGAGAGCCGCTTTGAGAGGCGTGAACCAGAGTCCATCGTAGACAAGCACGGCGTACCTCTGCTCTACCGTTCGTTTGAACTCGAGAAGGTCTCGGGGCAGAACCAGAGCCTCGAGCGACTGGTGACCCGCGATAAGCGCAAGCGCGGCAGGACACTCGTACACCTCGCGGGACTTGATGCCCACGAGACGCGATTCCATGTGGTCGATGCGTCCCACCCCATGGCTCCCCGCAAGGCGGTTCAACTCGAGGATGATCGCAAGAAAATCCTGACGCTCCCCATCCAACGCGACCGGGGTTCCTCGCTCAAAGCTAATCGTCACGTACGCAGGCGCGTCAGGTGCTTCCAGGGGAGAACGTGTCCAACTGAACGCCTCTTCCGGGGGCTCGAGCGCCGGATCCTCGAGAATGCCGCATTCGACCGACCGGCCCCAGAGGTTCTCATCGGTGCTGTAGGGTGACACCTTCTCCACCGGGACGGGAACCCCGCGTGCCCGAGCATACTCGATCTCTTGCTCCCGCGTCATCTTCCACTCGCGTGCCGGGGCGATGACCTTGAGGTCGGGTGCAAGGGCTGTCGTGCAGAGGTCGAACCGAACCTGGTCGTTCCCCTTCCCGGTGCATCCGTGCGCCACTAGCGAGGCGCCTTCGGTGCGTGCGATGTCGACGAGATGGCGTCCGATCAGTGGCCGCGCCAAGGCCGTCGAAAGAGGATACACCCCTTCGTAGAGAGCGTTGGCCTGCAGCGCCGGCAGAACGTATCCCTCCGCGAATTCGTGCCGGGCGTCGACCACATACGCCCGTTGGGCGCCGACCTTCTCCGCCTTCTGCCGGACGTTCTCCAGGTTGACGGGTTGTCCCACGTCGATGGTGGCCGTGATGACCTCGAGCCCTCGTTCCCGCAACCATGGTATCGCAACGGACGTGTCGAGCCCTCCCGAATAGGCGAGGACCACTTTGCTCGGCGTTGAAGACATTCCCCTGATCCGGGGTCGAGAAACGACGGCAAGGTTAAGTAGGATTTGACCAGCTTCGGACAGAATAGGACACTTCTGTCTGATTTCGAACATCCATGCCGAGCTCGCGCACTTCCTTGGCCCGCCAAGTACGGGCGTATCTCGAAACGCATCCCCCGGTTGGTGACGCGCTCGCCTCGGGACTCGCGAACCATTCGGCCGTCGCTCGACACATTGCCCGCGAGCTCAAGCTGAACAGCTTTGGCGCGATCCTCGCAGCGTGCCGTCGCTATCCGGTGCGTCCGGACCCGGACCATCGGGAGGACGGCATCCGGCGCGTCCTTCATCGCAGCCGGGTCGAAGTGCGAACTCGCGTTGCTGCGATCACGGTTCGGCCCGGTGTGGACGTGCTACAGAGCGTCGGACCCCTCGTCGAGCAATTGCTGAGGGAGAATGCCCTCTGCCGGGTCATCCAGGTCTCTCAGGGAACCGTCATCGTCGTAAGCGAGGACGCGATCCCTCGATTCACGCGGAAGCTTCGTGATGCCCAGGTCGTGAGGATCCGCCGAGCGCTCGCCGAGGTGGCGGTCACCAGTCCCGAAAGCATTGAGGGAACGCCCGGTCTGTTGTCCCGTCTTGCGGCCCTACTTTCAGCTCAGGGGATCAATATCGTGGAAGCCATGTCGTGCTACACGGACACGATCTTCGTGCTTCATCGGGATGACCTCACGGCCGCGATGGGAGTCCTGTCCCAGGCCGTGGATTGAACCCCGAGGGATCCTCGGGAGGTCGACGGCCCCCCCGTGTAGCCTCTCCTTCAAGGGACCGTCGACCACCGCCGAAGGCTCGATCGATACACCGCTCGCCGAGCCGACTCCGGTGAAAGGGTGGCGAGGGCAGACGCTGAGGCGAAGGCCCGGTCCCATTTCGGTCCGTTCCAGAACGCACGTGCCGCGTCACGGCGGCCTAGCGTCCCGGCCTCGAGGGCGGACCAGAAGCGGAAGACGGTCTCACGCTGGTCGAGGAATTTCGCGAGGTGGGGTGGGGGCGCGGTGGTCGACGATCTCACCATGTCCCGCATCACCGACGTAGCCCCGGCAAATCGTTCGCTCATGATGCGATGTCGCTCTCGGAACGTGACCGCATCCGACCCGCGGGTTTGGGACATGTTCTGCGTATGGAGTCGCAGGCGAGTGAGACGGGCGGGGTCGATCCGGATCTCTTTTCCGGACAGGGTCGCCGCCACGAACCAGAAGGTGTCGGCGGACCAGCCGGCGCGTTCGAGCCAGGGAACCCAATCGAGTCCCCAGGAACGCCGGATCGCTGTGGAGGAGCAGTTCCCGGGCCACAGCGTATTGTGCTTCGTTCGAAAGGTGGCGGTCGAGAACCGGCGGAGCTGCGACGGGTCTTTGTCGGCCCACTCGGGGTGCGAGGATGTGACCGGCCGACCCTCAGCATCGATGGGAACCTGGAAGTGGCATGCGTACACAATGGGCCGTTCGAACCACGTCCGCAGCGCGCCGACCTTCTCGGGCAGCCAGACATCGTCATCGTCGAGAAACGCGACGACCTCCGAGGTGACGCTCCTCAGTCCTCGGGCCTGTTTGATACCGATCCGTGGGTCGGTCTCGAGAAGGTCGGTGACGCCCTGCAAATCCACTCCCGGAATCGGGTCGTCGAAATTGCGCACGAGCACGACCTCGTCGGCGCCGGCAGCGATCGCCGACCGTAGCGCATCGCCCACGTACTGCCGGCGGTCGTGATCTGTGATGACCGCCGCGACTCGTACCAATGTCAGATGGATTCACCTCGGTGGAGGGGCGGCCCAAACGACAGTCCCCTCGGCCCCGAGACACGATGAGGGCGCCCTTCGGTAAAGCGCTTCGCTTGACCGCGCCGTCGGTTCAGTCGAGTTCTCGGGCGAGACCTGCTCCGTGCGGTCCCCCGGGACCCGAACCCTGCCGTGGGCGCGCCGATTACATCCGATGACGCGACGCGTTGTGGAGCTTGAGCTCCTCCGAGGTGGCAAGAACCTCACCGCACACCACACACTTATGGCCAGCAC
>JBAUTP010000038.1:0-12502 GCA_049582265.1 Thermoplasmata archaeon | reverse complement strand
GAATCCAGAGCATACTTACGTGTCTCCTGGAAACTATTCCGTAAGCGTCTGGGTCAATGACTCATCTGGGGGCAAAAACATGGAATCTCTGGAAATTTCCGTCGACCCAACGCTCGGACTGAGGTTGAGTGCCTCAAACGACACGCCCGCGCTTGGGCAAGCAATGTCGATCACTGCGGTCGCCTCAGGGGGCGTCGGCCCTTACGCTTACACTTACGCGGGTCTGCCGCCGGGTTGTGTCACTACGAATGGTCCAACTATTGGATGCCTGCCAACTCAGTCAGGTTTCTACAACATCAGCGTAGTCGCCACAGATCATAATGGAATCTCAACTAACGCTTCGATCTCTGTCCAAGTTGTCTTTGCCTTCACTGTGGCAGCCCCAGTCCAATCAAGGGTGAACCAAGCATTCACACTTTCCGTCAAGCTTGATGGAGGTTACGGGACAGTTACCTACACCTATTCAGGATTGCCTCAAGGATGTGCTTCAGTTGACGCTCCGGAGTTGACCTGCACACCTACCCAGGTTGGAGACTACGCAATTTCAATCTCAGTCCACGATCAGGCCGGCGACCACGCGAGCCGCGAAGTGACGGTCGACGTGGTTCCGCAAAGCTCTCCGGTTATCATTTTTCCCCTCGCCATCGAGTTCCTCGTCGGAGGGATTGGGGCAGCGGCTCTCATGGTGGCAGCGTTCGTCGTCGGAACACATGCTCGTCGGGGAAAACACGCGGGAGCTCCCTCGAATGCGTACGACGCGTATCGGATGGCATCCGCCCCACCCGCGACAAGGCAAACAGCGGCCGGACATGCGCCAGGCACTTCCATTCCTCCGTCGGCTCAGGCGGAATCAGCAACGGAGGAGGACGATTCGCTCGCTGATCTGGTTTGATTTTGCCTCAGGCACGAGCGGCGGAACGTTCATGCGAACTTCCCGGCATCTAGCTTCGGGTTCCGGGGGTTCGCACTTTTGCGAGAGATTTCCAATTCAGAGGCAATTGTAACGGCAGAACTGCTCGCTGGGCTGGGACTGCTTCGAAGGAAGGTGGGGGCGGACCAGGTTCCACGGCGCACTCGTCAAACGATCCATGAGCGGCTTTTGGCACGAGAGACTATTGCGGAACGATATGTGCCTGACCCGGCCCTCCTGGGACGACCCATTGTGACTTTTGGAATTGTACATCCTTTCGCGGAGAGGTATCAAGCTGCGAAAAACGTGTGGGAGGCCACGCGCGAAGCAGTAATCGTTTGGGCGTTTCGAGATGCTTTGTTCGGTGTGTTCTTCCTTCTCGATATGAAGGAGGCGAGCCTCCTTCACGCAAAGCTCGGTGATTCCGTAACTAATCGAAGTGTTCTGTTCCTGGACTGCGACTCCAGAAGTGGAGCGATTCCGGTCTACTTCGACTTTGAAGCAGCTTGGTCACAGATCACCGGTCTATCTGGCACGCTTGGTTATCCTCACTCCCTTCCGTCGTCGACATTGACTGCAGGAAAGAGTTCGGTAGAATTCCCCAAGGAGGATCATGACGCTCTCTGCCGCCTCCTCTCTCGCCCCTTTGGGGGAGAGAATGGATCAACTAGCACTCGCTGGCTCGACAGATTCGGTCAGAGTTCCCGAGAAGAGCGATTGTTGACCGACGGTGCCGGTCAGTTTCGGTCGTTCCTAAGCCCCTCGGCCTGCGCGAATTGGGCCACCGGTTTTCCGGAAGCAGTCGCCTTCATCCAGGGAACCCTGGTGGAGGGACGGTCGTCACCAGAACTGTTCAGGGCTCTCGTCGAACGGGGTGGAGCGAGCCCGTTCTTATTCGCCACGAACGGATCTTCGGTACTCTTCGGCAGTCTCTCCAAATCGGCCGATGTTGGTGCTCCGAAGCCCTCCTTAGATCGCGCTCCATTACTCCCGATAATCCGGACCTTTCTGCAACAGATCATAGTAATCCGTGAGCCGTTGGGAGGGTCTCACGTGCTCGTGAATCACAGGTACGATCGACCTTTTCGTACCCAGGTGTGACGCTGGCCTCGACGCCTGTACCAGTCTCGTTATCGAACGCCAGAAATCTGGACTAGGCCAGTTCGACGAGCCATCGCTGCGCGGGCTCCATGAACGGCGGCCGGTCGATGACCCGACCGAGATGATCGTAGGCAGTGTTTCTGAGAGTCCACTAGCGTCACTTTTCACAATATTCGAACCCCCGGGGGGTTCAAAATTCCCCCCAACCCCTGAATCCTTCTATAGTGCTCGTCACCACCGCATCATCCCACGAGCGACCGTCGTGCCCGGAAGATCGCTCACCTATCACACGCAGCGACCGACGTCGGAGGCGACCATCAACCCAATCCATCGTTGCCGGGTACTCAAGGGCGAGCAACCCTGATGCCGCAAGCGCAACTGCCGTGCGCGACTTCGTGGAAGGTGGGCTTGGTGCCCCAGCGGGATTGACCGGATCCCGCTTCGGCTCTGATTCAAGGCGATGACCGCCCGGGACACGTCGGCGGGCGCATCTACGCCCGGGGGTGCGTCGCGGCGCGGGACGCCATCGGCAGGGGGATCGCGCCCTCAAGAAGCGGACGCGGGGCGATCGACGCCACGGGCGCGGCGGCGAGCCCCGGGTGTGCCCGGGGGGCCGGGGTGTTTCCACGGCGAGCGCGGGTCTCGGGCAACCCGAGGCGGCGGCGGAACCAGTGGCGGACGTCCGAGATGTAGAGGTTGTCATAAGGGCACGCCTCGATACAGTCCCCGACGCCGCAGCACTTCGTGCTCCGGAACTCCCCCTTGGTACGGAAGTGGCCCGGCATATCGACCAGACCAATGGGGCAACCCTTCGCGCAGTCGACCGTCGTGCAGTCCCGGCAGACCTGCTTGTCCCGGACCTTGAGCTTGAAGAAACCGATCTTTTGGAACGCCTGCGCGATTACGCCCGTGTAGCACCAGCCCATCGTGACGCAGTTGTAGTTACCGACGTACGGGATCGTCACGAACAGCACGTACCACCCGACCGAGAACGACAGGACGAAGAAGAACACCGACGGGTCGTTCCCCTGGATATAGACGTTCGTCACCCCGGTCGTGTCGAGGTAGGAGAGGAACGAGGTACCGACGAGCGCGGCCATCACGGTACCGGCCGTGACCGAGTAGGCGCTCGAGAACCGGCTCGAGAGGTACTTCTTTCCCACGGGGCTCGATCGGTTGAAGGTCTTCATCGCGTCCATCGTGGTGCCCTGATACATCAGGGGCGCCGTACAGAACACCGAGCAGACCACGCGCCGGCCGAAGAGCGCTACGAGCGCGCCGGTGATGACGTAAGTGATTAGGAGCACGCCGAACACTCCGATCGCAAGAGGGTACGACCCGATTCCCATGCTCCATCCGAGGACCGGCACTGTGCTCGGATCCGGTGCCGACGGGAACACGAGAGCGAAGTAGATGCTGGGATAGAACACCGCGAACGCGCCGTACGAACCCATCATCAAGAGCAGCCGGATCCGGTTTTCGAGGTTCCGCGTTTCGCGGAACTTGAAGACGACGAGCGTTCCCATCTCGAGCCCCATCATCACGAGGAACCAGGTCGACGCCGCGGCGGTCGCGATGAACCAGAACGCATTGGAGACCGCGTTCAGCGCGATCGTCCCAGGTGACCCGGCGAGCGCAAGGAACGGAAAGCCTCCCACGTAGTCCGCCGGATCGAGCTGGACGCTGAGTACCGCGCCCATCGCGAGCTCCGCAAGGAAGACGCAGGAGAGGAGGGCGAACGTCCAGTGGCTTCGCAGCTGCCACGGGGTCGACAAGGGGCCGGTGAACTCTCCCGGCCGGGCGACAACGGCGAAGAAGAAGACCATCTCCGCGAGGATAGAAACGACGAAGATCGTCGCATCGCCGAAGTAGAGCCAAACGAACAGTCCGACCATCATGAGGCCGTACACACCGACGAGCTCCAGGAGGTAGGTCGCGAGGGCGGCGGATAACTGGCGGTGGCGATAGAGGTACTCGAAGAAGAATACGAAGAGGCCAATCATGAGCGCGCTCGACACATAGATCGAGAGGGCGACCCAGGTCGCTGCTCCGAGCGCGGGCGGAGAGAACAGCATGATCGCCGACTGTGTGAGGAGGATCGCCAGAACCGCCCGGGGCAGCCGGTTCCAGAGGAACACGGCCGACAGAAACATCTCGATGGCCATGGTGAACAGGAACCATGGCGAGTCGATGACCGCGGCGAAACCGCCCGACCATCCCGCGGCACCGAGCGGAGCCCCCAGGGCGAGCTGGAGCCCCCAGCTCATCAGAAACTCGTTTACAAGGACCAGACCCGCAAGCAGGGTGATCGTAGGACCACTCAGCCGGAGGACCCCGGGGGTGCCGTCGGTCGTGGGGTCGTCCGTGCGGCCTCGGGTACGCGTCAGGGCGATGAAGATCGGGATCGCCGAGGCGATCATCAGCACCCCGCTTAAGGCGACTCCGGCAACCAGTCCCCGAGTCGAAGGAGAGGAGAGATAGATGACGGCCGCGACCCACATCTCCCCCATCATCGCGAGGAGGAATAGAGCGACCCAGATCTGGGCCGGTCGCTTCGACTCCACGACGGAGCGGATGAGGAGGGCGGTGATCGCCGCCATTAGGAAGGCGATCGTCCCGAGGACCGGTACGGTTGCAATCATATTCGGTCGCCGAAAGCCTCCGGCGAGTTCCGTATTCGGGTCCCGACTTTTGAAGGGTGTGTGCTTACTACAGGTACCGTAGGTTGATTCAAGACCCCGGGTTGGTCACGGGTTGATGGTCGTCGCCGAAGGATCGGCGGCAGCCGCGGCCACGCTCGGCCGGGCCCACCCTAGGGCGAACTTCCGAGTGTAGGCTATGGCCTGCAGGAAGACGACCATCTGAAGGAGGACCGAGAAAGCAAAGAGAACCACATTGCCAGAAAGGATCCATACGGCAAGACCGGCGGCCATTACCCCGAAGGTGGAGAACAGACGAGTCGCGTACCCGAGGACGGGGCCTGGCAACGGCTCTCCGCGATAGAGCAACCGTAGGACATATGCGAGAGCGCAGGCCATCACGGCACTAGCGGTCACTGCGCTTCCCACTACCCACCCGCCGACGGGAAACGTCGGGGGCGAGAAAATCATGACGACCGGCTGCAGAGCGAGGAGGATGAGCATGGGCGGCGGGAACTCAGAAGCGAGCCAAGCAACGGTGAGGATCATCTCGAGGGCCATTGGAAAGACGAACCATGGGGAGACGAACACGTAGGCGAGCAGGTTCTCGATCCCGTACCCACCTAGCCAGACGGGACCCCCGGCTGCGCGCTGGAACGTCCACCCCATCAAGATCTCGTTGAGGATCACCGTGCCGATCACCGCCGCGGCGAACGCGGCCGGTCGCCGGACCTGCGACGGGACGTACGCCGAGTCCGCCCCTTGGGCAAGTCCGGTCTCCCGCAGGAACTCGAAGAAGACTAACAGAACGGAGGCCGACATCAGTCCGGCTGCGACCCAGAGACCGTCAATGAGGCTCGGGGGGCTCGGCGATACGAAGTACAGCGCCGCTCCGAGCAGCATCCCCGTCATCATCACCAGTAGGAAGATGATCACCATCGCCCTCAGCTGCGTGCGGGTTCGCGCGGTCCATTTCAATAGCACGCCGGTCGTGACGACCATTCCGACCGCAAGGGCGGCGAGGATTACGATGGCGGCGAGGACGCTCATCCCAGGCTCCCAGTCCCCCGACGGCCCAGGAGCACTTGAGAAGTCGGGAGGCTCCTTGGGCGGAGAGCCTCTCGACGACGCGCTCTTCGAGCGCGAACGGCCGACCTCGGAAGCTCAGAAGTCAGGTCGTCCCGCCGCGGCTCACTTCTTTTTCTGATGGAGTTCCCTGTGAAGGGCGTCCACGACCTCGTGGAGCTTGTCTACCTCGGCGTGGATCTTCTTGTGGATGTGGTCGACTTCCTTGTGAAGCGTGTCAAGCTCACGATGCAATGCGTCGATTTCCTTGTGCTCTCCGGGCATTTTGATCCGCTTCTATGGCAGACTGTTTCGGTTAATGAATGCTGTGGCTAACAATTAGGTTCGCGAGCTTACAGCCAGCCGACCAACCGTGAAAGTAAGGTCGTACACACGGTAAACAAGGGGCTTCCCCTCGTCGCACGACTCAAGGATGAGTGCGCCGCGCTCGGATCGAGACGGGGTTTGAATCTCGGTTTCGGGGCCACGGCAAAGTTGAGGATTCGACGGATAGGGCGGACCTCCCTCAGGCCCTTGAACCCGGTACCAACGCCCCACTTTTGGACGGAATCGGGTGCTCTGAACAAGCGGCCTTTGGAGAGCTGGGCCGCATCGTTGGCCGCGGGCCTATTGACCCAGTCGGCCCGGAACCAACGGGGTTAATTGTTGGATGTCGTGCTGGGCACGTAGTTGTGAGATCGCGGCCGGATCGGGCGGTCCGCCGCGGGCCAATAGTTGGCCGAGCTCATCCTGATAGCGTTCGTGGCCCGGGGGAGCGAAGAGGAAAATCATCCGCGCGGGCACGGAACCGGGATTTGCGAACGCATGGGGACACCCAGGCGGCACGAACATTGTGCTCCCGGGTCCCCCTCGGACGACTTTGGCGCCGGATTTGGATTCCCAAGCGCGCCAGTTCCCGGCAGTCCTAACGCGCGGTTCAAAGGCCAGCAGGTCCAGTTCGCCCTCGAGGATGTAGAACAGCTCCTCACCGGTGTTGTGCAGATGCGCCCCGACGTCAAATCCGGGGGGGACATCGACTTCGAACATCGACCAGACGCGGGATTGTTCTCCGCCCACCTTCAGGGTCATTCCAGAGGTGTGAATTGCTCGGCCAGCACCCCGTTGTAATACGATGCCGTCGGTCATGGTTTGGTAGCGATGCGGTCGTGCCCGAACGTCCCCCATGCTTCGGCGCAACCTAAAAGCACTTCGCCCGGAGCGGCCCGAGAGGACGTCCGGCTGCGCGCGAACGACTGTCGGGGCGAGGGCGTCGCGTCCGAAGGGGACCGAGCAGGCACGTCAGTAGATTGGTCATGGATATGAAGAAGTCAATAGTGTCCCTCTCCGACACCCTAGGAAACATTACAAATGCCACTGAAATAATGGTGATATCAATGAGCGCAAACCGAATGACCAGCATTCCTGTGCACTCCGAGGTTTTGCGGGAACTCCAAGCGAGGAAGACCGGCGGAAAGACATGGGACGAGTTCCTGCTCCAGCTGCTAGAGGATTACGACCCCCCTGAGTGGCTGGCGGAGCTGGAGGCGCGGAGAAAGAAGGGCCGTTGGCTCCCAGCCGGCGAGCTCGATAGAGTCCACGAGCAACTTCGGCTGCGGGGAAAGTGATCGGTGCCCACCCGCTACATACCCCACGAGAGGGCCAAGGCGGAATTCGCCAAACTCCCTCCCGATATTCGCGAGGAGTTCCTGTACGCGATTCGGGGCCTACTCTTCCAGCCATTCCGACCGGGCCCGGGGTACTGGGTCAAGGAACTCTCTGACCACCCGGGGCTATGGCGACTGAGGCTCACGTCATTCCGCCGCGTCAGGATGTACTACTCCGTGGACGGAGACACGCTCAAAATCTACGGTTTCGGGCCGCGCGAAGGGTTCTACGCACGGCTTCGACAGACGGACCGACTCCACCGATAGTCTTCAGCGATACGGAAGGCCTTGTGTAGCCGAGGTGAGCCGGAAAAATCGAGCGGAAATCCCTCGTCCGACCCTCTGGATTTGAACCCCCGGGGGGGTTGAATACCCCCCCAACGCAATGGATTTCCACCCTGCTTTCGAGTCCGCCCGCTTCCTCACCTACGGCGGGCACAATCATTAAGCCAATTGTCCGGCTATTGGAGCCAATGGCCGTCGCCGACCGTCCCACTACCATCACCATTCGAACGAGCACCCGTCAGCTGCTCGAGTCGATGAAACGTCCGGGCGAAACCTATGACGAGCTGCTTCAGGAACTTGCCGAAGAGTACTATCCTCCCCGGGTCATCGCGGAACTGAAGCGACGAGTAGCCGATATCCGCGCCGGACGCGTCAAGGCAGTTCCCGCCGACGAGGTCTCTCGCAGGTGGGGGGTTTGAACCCCTACCGGATCGGGTTCGACCCACGCGCCGTTAGTGACGGGGCCAAGCTCTTGCCCTTCCTCCGCCGACGGATCTTGGACAAGTTAGAGTTCCTCCGAGCGGCTCCCTTTCGCTCCCATCCGGGGGTGTTAGTCAAGGAGCTCGCCGAGTTGCGCGGAGTTTGGAGGTTCCACGTCACCTCGAACGTGCGCGTGTTCTACACTGTCGCGGGCGACACAATCTGGGTCCTCATGATCGAACGGAGCGCCGGGGTCACCAAGGAGACCGTTCGAGAGCTGGTTCGACGACTTTAATCCGGCCCAGCATCTAGCCCCAATCGACGGATTCGAACCCCGGGTGGGTTCGAATTCCCCCCCTCAAGAAATTGTCGAAACTCGCTCGGTTGCGGCAGGTCATTGCCGACGTCCCTCGAGGGAAGGTCATCACCTACGGCCAGGTCGCCACAGCCGGAGGGTTTCCCGGCGCAGCGCAACTCACGGTGTGGGCGCTGCACGGGGCGAGGGGACTGCCATGGCATCGCGTCGTGGCCGCAAGGGGCCGAATCGCATTACCCGGAGAGGGCGGTCTCGAGCAGCGGCTGCGACTTCGAATCGAAGGCGTGACCTTCCGAGGGACGCGGGTGCGCATGGACCTTCACAGCTGGACTCCGACCGTGAAGGGCAAGCCCGCAGAACGCCGCAAAACTAGATCCTCCGGGTGACCGAACCCCGTCCTAGCCTGTGCCTGAGCTTCCCATGGAGTTACTCTTGGTACCTTCTGAATGCTCGCGAGTTCGCGCTAGCTTGTGACTTCGAGAGAGCCCCACACCGACACGTGCTGTACCTGGTTGATGCGCGTCGGCCGGAATGAGAACTCTCGGTACGACGTTAGGGACACCGCGCTAACTCTCACAGCGACCGCGAGGGCTGTGAGCGGCAGAGCCTTCAGAACCCCGACAAGAGCCTTGCCGACGAGCGAGGTCGTCTCGGTTACCGAACCTTATGGGGAGTGCCAGCTCTCCCCGGAATATAGGACGGGAACATGTCCGCACCGGAACCGGTGGTCGTGGGACGGGACGTATGGAAGATCTACGGAGACGGCGAGACGAGAGTCTCAGCGCTCCAGGGAATCTCGCTGGAGATCCTCCGGGGAGAGATGATCGCCGTGATGGGCCCCTCCGGGTGCGGAAAGACCACGTTTCTCAACTGTCTTTCAGGGCTCGACGACATCAGTCGGGGGCAGGTCACACTCGAGGGGGTCGACATTAGCTCGATGAACGATCGCACGAAAAGCGATTACCGCGCGCGTCGAGTAGGTTTCGTGTTCCAAGCGTACAACCTTCTACCCGTGCTCTCCGCGACCGAGAACGTGGAGATGCCACTTCTGATCGCAGGCGTGCCAGGGCGTGAGGCACGTGAACGGGCTCGCACGATGCTCACCGAACTTGGCCTGGGCGACCGACTGGACCGACGTCCGTCGGAACTTTCAGGAGGGCAGCAGCAGCGGGTCTCCCTCGCCCGGGCGCTCGTGGGACGTCCGGCGATCGTCTGGGCGGACGAGCCGACGGGCAATCTCGACGAGGAAGATTCCCGTCACGTGACCTCGCTTCTTCGAGAACTCAACAAAGCCTACAACCAGACCATCGTCGTCGTGACCCACGATGCGACGGTAGCGAGCGCGTGCGACCGTACCCTCCACATGAGGGACGGTCATTTCGTCGAGTAGGTCCCATGCCGGCTCCCAACCCCGTCGTTGGCGCCCTCCTGTTGGTTCTTCTCAGCGTTGCCGTGGTGGCGCTGGTCCTCGCACTACGCCATCGACTCGCCTTTCGCATCGGCATTCGGAACGTGTACCGGGCTCAAGGTAGGACTATTCTCTTGGTCCTCGGCCTTCTCGTCGCGACGACGATCGTGTCGGGAAGCCTCGTCGTCGGCGACACGATCACCGAGGTCGAGGTCCACTACACCGTTCTGGGGGTTGGTTACAACGATGAGGTCGTGGGAAACCAATCCCCTTCCGGAGCTTGGTCGCCGTTCCCCTACTCCGTTTACACCAACCTCAGCGCCGCTACGGCAAGCGATCGCTCGATCGCCGGAATGGCCCCCGAGATCGTGGGCTCGGTATCGGTCTTCGACCGGTCGACGGGCGTTCCCCAAACGAACCTCAACCTGGTCGGGGTCAATGCGAACCAAAGTTCCCAGCTAGGGGACTTCGTGGCCGACGGAGGCCAGACGGTGGTCGGCCCGGCCTCGGGGGAAGTGATTCTCGACGACCTCGCGGCCTCGGAGCTGAATGCCTCGGCCGGTGACTCCGTGGTCCTATACGGGGCGGGGGCGGCCCCTATTCCTTCGACGGTTCAGGCCGTCGTCCAGGACAACATTCGGGGCGCCTTTCCCACCGGGGGCGTCGGAAACTTCGGCAGCGCCTTCGTCGACCTTGCACTCGCGCAGCACCTCGAGAATCTTACGGGCCGCATCAACTTCCTCACGGTAACGAACGTTGGAGATCAGGCTCAGCGTCTTTCCCTCGCCTCGAGCGTCAGCGCCACGCTCAATGCAACGCTCGCGTCGACCCCCGCGGCACACGGCCTCAGCGTCACTCAGCTCTTTGCGACCAGCCTCGCCGCCGCCCAGTCGGCGGGGAGCAGCATCTCGACGCTCTTTCTCGTTCTCGGCCTCTTCTCCATCGTCGCGGGCGCGATGCTCATCATCGGCATCTTTGTCCTTCTTGCCGAAGAGCGCAAGGGGGAAATGGGCGTCCTACGAGCGATCGGGCTCCAGGGTCGCGAGCTCGTGTACTCCTACTTTTTCGAGGGGCTCGCCTACTCTGCCGGTAGCGCGCTCGCGGGTACGTTCCTCGGCGTCGGCGTCGGCTACGGCCTCACCTACGCGTTCGGTATCCTCTACCGAACCCCGGGTCTCCCTGCCTCCGCCCTTCTCGACTCGTTCACCGTCACGTTCGAGACGCTGATCACCGCCTACGTGATCGGATTCCTTCTGACGCTCGTCACGGTCGTCGTCGCGAGCCGCCGGGCGAGCCGACTCAACATCGTGCGAGCGATCCGCGACCTCCCCGAACCTCCCCCGACCGTGAAGACCTACACGTATCTCGCGTACCTGGGGGCTGCGACATTCGCCATCGGGGCGCTCCTTTACGCCACTACCCACGGGGGGTCCTCGAACCTCTCCTACCCGGTTCTGGGAGGGGCCTTGATGATCGTGGGTCCCGCCCTCATTGCGTCGCGATTCGTTCCGAACCGGATCGCCTTCTCCGCCGCGGGGGTGGCGCTCCTGGTGTGGGCGGGATACGGAGAGCTGCAGACGACCCTCTTGGGGACGGTGCACGGAGGCGGGATCTTCAACGTTTTCGTCGAGGGGATCATCATGGTCACCGGAGCTCTCCTCCTCTTCGCGTTCAACGCCTCGGCCCTAGCGGGAGTCCTTCTCCGCATCGCCGGCGGTCGTCCCCGACGTGCGCCTGTCGCGCGGATCGCACTTTCCTACCCCAGCCGACGGTCCTCTCGCACCACCATCAGCCTGGCCATCTTTGCGCTCGTCATTTTCGTCCTGGTCGCGATCGCGGCAACCGGAGCGACGGTCGATGGAAGCCTCAACACCACCCTACAGGAACAGTCCGGCGGGTACACGTTCGTCGCGTATTCCTCGACACCCATCCCAGACCTGCCAGGGCTCGTCGCGAACAACTCGACCGTTGCTCCGTTCTTCTCTACGGTCGTCTCCCTTGACTACGGAGGGATTTACGTCAACGTGAGCGGTTTCTCCAGCAACCCCTTTTCGGATTCCCTCTACTCCGCGCCTTCGACAGCGCCCCCATCCTCGAGCTTCTACTCCACGAACCGGTTCACCTTCACGGCGACCGAGGGCGGCATCAGCGCCTCCCAAGTCAATGCCGAGCTGGCCACGGACCCCGGGGTCGCGATCGTTGACCAGTCCTACGCGCCGGTGACCAACAACCTAGGGGCGGGTTCGGGAGCGTCCCACCCGACGGTGAGCCCGGGTGGGACGATGGTCCTGACCAACCCGGCCGACGGCAACCGCACGACGGTGACCGTGATCGGGATCATGACCCAATCTCTCGTCACCGGAGTCTTTGTCAGTCCCCCGACCGCCGCCGCCCTCGGGATCTCCGAAAAGGAGGTGTTCTTCTTGACGCTCCAGCCCGGCGCATCGGCGACGCGGGCCGCTCAGGTGGCCAAAGCGGCGTTCTTCCCGTACGGGCTCGTCGTCCTCAACATCGCGGACCTTCTCGCCACGTCGATCGCCTCGACCGAGGGGGTGATCGGGCTACTCCAGATCTTCGTGGGGCTCGGTCTCGCCGTCGGAATCGCCGCGATGGGGATCGTCGCCCTTCGCGCGGTCGTCGAGCGCCGCCGGGAGATCGGCATGATCCGTGCCAATGGGTTCACCCGGCAAATGG
>JBAUTP010000037.1:0-5861 GCA_049582265.1 Thermoplasmata archaeon | reverse complement strand
ATCCTCGGGAAGGCCCTCAAAGGAGTCGAAGCCGTACCCGACCTCGGGTCGCCCGAGCGACTTCAGCGTTCGAAGCATGAAATTGAGAGACTCCCCTTCGAAGACGCCGAATTCGAGGAACAGGCCCGGTCGTACGGCGGCTTGCAAACACGAGCGCATCAGGGCGGCGCGATGGGGGAACCGCTGAACCCCACGAAGCTCCCCCAGGGCAAACTCCGACCCCGAAACCGTCGCCTCGATCCACGACTCGCGCTGTAGCAGCCGGCCCACCTCGAAGAGGTTGTTCGAGGCTTGACGTATTCGTCGAAGGGCAAAGGCGGCCGCGGAGTTGTAGAAACGGCCCTTCCGATTTCTCATGGTGGCTTTCGGAGCGCGTTCTTGCGCGGAGCTCGCACTCACGTGAAGGACCTCGGATCTCGGAGGGGCGGATCCGATCGCACGGTGCCCAACGAGCCGGGTCCCGACGACGCCAAGCATCCGTTCGTCCGGTCGGGAGGGGAGGACGGATGAGGTTCTCCCACCGACCCACCAAGGCTCGCCGCCCTCCGCCCCATGTTGAACGTCACGACCTCGCGGCTCGGTGGCGGCGAACGACGATGAGTGATTTAGCGTTGTATTCTCCGGACCCAGGCCAATCCGTCTCGCGAGCCGCTTGGAACCCTCTCTCCCTGAGATGCGGTCTGTCTACCGGGACGAGCCATCTCTCCCGACGGTCGCTCGAGTTGTTCCCGCGCCGCGCGCTCGGAGCGCCGGGATCGTGAGTGGGATCGTGTCTCCCGGTCGAGAGCGCCTGCCTCTGAGGTTCGCGGGATTTTGATTCCGCTGGGGGGTCGCCGCACAGGCTACTACTCCGTGGGGCGCGGCAACGTGCGCACGAACAACGTAGTGCGAAGGGCACGTCCTCCGGGCTTCGTGCTGGTCCCTGCGACCCTTCGCCCTATTATCAGAAGAGGACCTGGGAAGGGCCTTTAGCGGGCGCCGAACTGTCACCTTCGATGCCGTCGCTCGGGGTCTCGCGAACCCACTGGCCGGTGGTAGCTTGGATCCGCCTCCGCGTTCCCGAGCCCCCGCCCGCGACCCTTCTTATGGGCCCTGCTCCACCCCTCGAGCCTCCGCTGGACATCCTGGTGCGGAACCCCGTCATGACCGACCCAAGAAAGCAAGTGTTCAGCTACGAGGAGGATCACGGGGAGTGGGTTCTGCGGCTGGTCTGGGATTCGGATGACCCCACGATACTGGAGGCGGAGTACCGTGCGCCCGTGTATGACCGACGACTGCCCCGCGAGAAGGTCCCGATGTTCTGGAAGGCCGTCAAGGAGAAGACCCAGCCTTTGGGCCCCCTTCCGGTCGACGCGGCGGACCCGCGTCCGTAGCGGGGAGAGGAACTTCGCGCGAACGTTATAGCGGGTCCACATGCTGGAGACCCATTCGATGTTGCGCTCTACGTTCCTTCACCTGACCGACATCGGTGAACGCACGGAGCTTCAGCTGTGGTCGAACCAAATCACGTCCTGGGAAAAGTTGCGGGCGTGGTCCAACGATTCTCACTTCTCCCCCGCCCGACGCGCTCGTCTTCGGAGCGAGCTCGACCAGAGCGAGAACGCGCTGCGGTCGTTCGAGGGTGCTTGGTTCGCACGGCGATTGCCCACCCGCGAGCACTGGCGTCTCTACCGGTCGTTTAGCGCCCGCACCGCGTTCCTCGACATCGAAACCACCTCCCTCTCGCCCTACCAGGGAGTGGTGACCGTCGTCTGCGTCCATGGAGGCGGTCAGACGCGTACCTTCGTGGCGGATGACGACCTCGAGGAGTTACCGGCCCATCTCAAGAAGTTCGAGGTATTAGTGACGTTCAACGGTCGGATGTTCGACGTCCCTTTCCTGGAGGTTCGATTTCCCCAACTCGAAGTGCCGCCCGCGCACATCGACCTTCGCTTTGTGCTTCATCGGATCGGGATTTCGGGCGGGCTCAAACGGATCGAGCAAACGTTGGGATTGGGCGACCGTTCGGGTGTCGAGGGCATCCATGGGGCCGATGCGGTGAGACTTTGGGAGGAGTTCCGGCGGGGGAACACGGCCGCGCTCGAGCGCTTGGTCCGCTACAACCGAGCCGATACGGTG
Source organism: Thermoplasmata archaeon (assembly GCA_049582265.1). Classification (GTDB taxonomy): domain Archaea; phylum Thermoplasmatota; class Thermoplasmata; order Lutacidiplasmatales; family UBA184; genus Lutacidiplasma. Next base: position 3,743 of record JBAUTP010000037.1, on the reverse strand, counting down.
AACTTGGAACCCCTGATGGACTTTGCCTTCACGGAGCTATCGCGACGACTCCTCCCGGTAGGGTAGCGGCGGCGGTCGCGTCGAACGGCGCGGGTGTTGGTTCCGCCTTCCCTTCTCCGCAGCGTGCGGTTAGTGGGAGGGCGTCATACGTTGGGACGGCAGTAGTTGGCCCGGCCAGGAAGGTTCAGGTCCCGTCGAGCGCTGGGTGAATGCCTTTCGGATCACGCGCTCCCATCGGCCGGCGATGGCGTCCAAGCGGAATTCGCTCGCCCGGTTGACGCAGCGCCTCGTGAACGTTGAGGGAAATCGGTTCTGCCAGACCCACTGCGACCGAGCTCGGAACTCCGTCGGGTTATCGACCAGCCAGCCGGTCAAACCATCCAGTACGGTTTCTCCCGGCCCTTGCCGAGCGTACGTGAGGACCGGCGTTCCGCAGGCCATCGATTCGACCGGAACGAGGCCGAACGGCTCCTCGGTAAAGGGGAAGGCCGTGAAGAGAGCGTTCGAGTAAAGGTCCTTGAGCTCGTCGTGGGAAACTCGACCCATGACCTCAATGTTGGGGTCATCGTCCGACCCTCGGGAGGACTGGATCCATCCGCCGCTCTTGCCTCCAAAGACCTTGATCGGTAGGCCGGATTGGGCGAGGGATCGTACGGTATTCATCTCGGTCTCCTTCCCCATGTAGACCAATACGTAATCGCGTCGTGGGTTGTTCGTGGTGGGGGCGAAGTCGACCGGGTAGAAGTAGTTCGGAAGAACACCCTGAACGGGAATTCCATGCTGCAAGAACCAGGACCGCAGGGACTCGCTGTTCGCGTACACTTGTTGGGATACGTGAGCCACAGCTCGCATGTGCCGGTGATCGACCATGCCCGCGGTGGGTCCTAGGTATTCGCTCATCAACCGCAGGGAGCGTCGCAACGAGGGGCCGATCGTCTGCAGGGTGGGCCCGATCGGGCGCCCCTGAATGTACCAGACATCCGCGGGCACGGCGGACGTCATGGACATGTTGACCCGGAGATCGGATCGTCCTTTGAGGAGACGCCCGAGGCGCCGTCCATTCAATCCGAGGAGGCTGTCACGCCCCCAGGACGCGACGTAGGAGGGGATCTCATCTCGCGCGTGTCGAAGGGGAGGGAACCACGCTGCCCCAGAGACCGCCTCAATTCCAACGTCTTCGAGTCTCCGTTCGACCGTGGGCGCAATGTAGGGCGAGGCGACCGTTACATCAAAACGTCGAGAGAGCCATGATCCCAACGGAGCGATCGCTCGATACTGAACGAACTCGTCGGAGAGCAGCGGTTCGGTGATGAACGTGAGTGGCTCCATGGTGGTTGAGGTGCGGCTGACGATTCGGGTCCAGGCGTGCCCGGCTGCCTACGCCGCTCTTACCACCAAGACCGAGAGCGTCCAAATAAAGGCGCCCGGACAATTCTTCATGGATAAACTTACCGCTCCGAAACGAAAGGTATTTCAGCACTGAAACGAAGGTATGCAGTTCTTTGCCTCCGGTTTGCAGATATTGTATCTCGGAATGGAGACGTATGATGCACCGGTCACCCCGTGAAACCGCGCTGATTGCTGCAGACTCGGGATGGAACACTAGTTTTTGCCCAATCGTATGCTAGAGCATGCCATGGGCCGACCACGCACGATAGGGGCCCTCGGTCACTAGGCGGGAGGCAGTCGAAGCCCCCTGGGCCCCTCGGCTCGCGCGCGATTGGCACCCCATCGCCGCTGTGGGCGCGTCGCAGGATGTCAGAGTCGGACCTATGCGCACCTCCGACCCCTGCGAGCCACCCCCAGGATCCATCCTCTCACGTGCGTCCGTGAACCAGGTGGCGAGCCTTAGTGTCGCTCGCCTTGGTTCCATCGGAGCCTTCGAACGGGTCACGGCTCGGTCGTTCGAAATCTCCAAGTTCGGTAGAGTGCTGGTCGAAGCGAGAGAATACGTGAATCCGCCAACGTTCATCGGTCGCAACCATCCTTCGGAGTGTTTCAACCCACCCGGTCCCCTCCTCGTGCGAGGCTGTGCCAGAGATAGGCTGAGGGACCCCCGCGGACTCGGCGCCCGCCGGCCGAAACGTTGCGAGCACGCATGGCCTAGCAGCTATCCCCTCGACCGATGCCGGACCCAACGGACGGCGCGGAGTCCATGAACCGATTCTCCACCTCCCAAGGTGGGCGCGGTGCGTCCACCCCCTCTGAGCCGCTGGGCGAATCACCCCCGGGACTTCCCAGCACACCTGAGGAGCTAACGACGGCTACCCAGGCCATCGAACGCCCCAGCATTGCCATCGTCAACAGTTCCAGCCGGTTCGGAGGGATCACGCTGAGCGCTGTATCGCTCTACGATGCACTTCGAAGCTCAGGGTTCCCCGTAACATGGTACCAATGCGTGGACGGAGGGAGGGAGCGATTCACTCCTGACGGAGGTGTGGTGGTTAGCGGGGCTGGAATCCGCATCGAGTCGTTGGAACTCGGGGTCAATCGACTCTGGACGTTTCCCCGTCGACTTCAATGGATACCGGAGGATATCGTCCTGCTTGCCGACCCCACGCTGACCTACGTGGCTCGCTACCATCGACGCTCGATCGTCCTCGTGTACGACCTGCTTCCTCTTTCCCACTACGCGGACCGACTCGACTCCCGATGGATGTTCCGGTATGTGATTCCGAAACTTCGAACCATGACGCGAGTGATCGTACCGACGACAACGCTCCGGGACGAGCTGGTCCGCCGGGGGGTCGACCCCCGACGCATCCGGATGGTACGGCTCTCCCACTCGTTGGGCGAGCACCCCGACCATGTCGATCGCTCCGTTGAGCGAGTCCATCGAACACGCGAGCTTCGCGTCCTCTACGTCGCTACCGATCGACCGTGGAAGAACATCGATTTCGTCCTCCGGCTCGCCAAGGCGATGGAATCGGTGTCGTCGGGCACACACTTCACGTTCACACTGCTCTCTCAACTGATGCCGAGTACACGTCAGCGCTTCGAGGACCTCAAGCTCACCAACGTCCGGATTATCGAAAGGCTCCCTTCGATCGCATCGCTGTACGATGAGAGCGACGTTCTCGTCTACCCTAGCCTCTACGAGGGATTTGGGAGACCCCTCATCGAGGCCCAGGCCTTCGGCTTACCTATCGTGGCGAACCGCATCCAGCCGTTCATCGAACTGCTGGGGGATGCGGGGATCCTTCTGAGCGTGGACTCGCTGGATGCGTGGATCGCGACCCTCACGTCCCTCGCCGATCCCGACACCCTGCGAGCTCATGCGCAGCGCTCCCTTGAGCTAAGCCGGAGCTACGCTCCCGAACGCTACCGGGAAAGCGTGCTCGAAGCCTTCGACCGGCTTCCCGCCGGCCGTTGGCGCTGAAGAACTTCTGTCCCTCACTGACGCGAACCCTGGGAGGGCAGGCAGCTGAGCCACGATGGGGAGCCGTTAGGGGGCATACCCGACCTGGATGAAGTTCAGCTCAGAAAACCCGGGTACGAACGTCCCGCGGATGGTCGCCCCTGAAATGTACCCCCTCCACTCGGCATCGGGGTGGGGCTCAGAAAGAACGAAGGTGTAGGTGAAGTTCGTCCAGTGGGTCAACGAGAGCTCGGACGATGGGATGTAGACGGCGTACCAGTTGCTGGTGCCGAGTGCGCTTGCGTCCATGAAGATCACATACGCGGGTGATGTGAGCGGAAAGGGGAAGTCACCCTTGAGCGAAAGGGTGACCGTATACTGGCCG
>JBAUTP010000036.1:0-5156 GCA_049582265.1 Thermoplasmata archaeon | reverse complement strand
GCCCTTAGACCGTTTAACGGCGCTTGCGATCGCGACGTGGAATCGAGGGTACGACCTAACGATTCCTCCCCGCTGTTCCGCGCCCATCCGAGTCCAGGACTTGACCATCCTCTCCCAGCCGCACGAGGCCCTGTCGGTCCGGCGGACGATCGACGTGGGAGCGGAGAGCCAGGCGATCTTCAGCGAGGAAATGTACACAACCCCCACAACCCCAGCCGGTCAGCGGCTGGCGGCCTCGTTCGTCGACATCGACATCGGAGCCAATTGTCAGGTCGCCTACCTAGGGGTTCACGCACCCGACCTCAGCACGATATCGCTCTACCAGCGTCACGCCACCGTAGGACCCGCCGCCAAGGTCGGCTGGGTGTGGACGGGATTCGGGGGCTTTCGTACGAAGACCCGCAACGCTACGGACCTCGTCGGGCAGGGCGCGAACGCCGACGACCTTCAGGCGTTCTTTGGGAGCGGGCCCCAGGCCTACGATAGCTCCGTCAACTTGACCCACGTCGGCACCGACACGCATGGTCAGTCCATCACACGGGGCGTGTTTCGGGATGACTCCCGCGGCATGAGCCGGGGGCTCGTGCGCATCGAGAAGGACGCGCGGAAGACGGTGAGCTACATCAGCGAGCATGCGATGCTCCTGTCGCGAGGTGCTCGGTCCGATACGATCCCGATCCTCGAGATCCTGTGCCGCGATGTCAAGGCAACGCATTCCTCGAGCGTGGCACCGGTCGACCCCGAGAAGGTGTTCTATCTCGAATCGCGAGGACTCTCCCACGATGAAGCCGTCCGGTTGATCGGCGAAGGGTTCCTCTCGCACGTGATGGACCGGTCCCCGATCGCCCACCTACGGGAGATCCTCTACCCGATGCTCGAAGCGCGATGGGAGAACCGGTCCATCGACTGGGGTGGGTCTCGCCTTCCCGCGCTCCCCGTCCTCACGGCCTCCGAAGCCGCCCTCGCGGGCGACTGGCGGTTCGATGCGAAGCTTCGCTAGCGAAAGGGGGGGCCGGCCCTCGGATTCGCGCAGTATTTATGTAGCGGAGCGGCCCTTCGGATACGTATCCATGCGCAGTTTCGTGGATATCACATTCGCCGCCGATGGGCCGTCCCCGATGGAGATCGCCGAGGATCTCAAACGCGGCACGGGACTCTCGTTCATCGTGGGAACCCACGACCTGGTGTTCGAATGGCGGACCCCCGAGGAGTTTCGCGAGCGATTGGAGCAGCTCCACGAGTTCCTCAAGGGAACCGGTTCCTACTATCGGGTCCACACGGCCGAGGAAGAGGGCACGGGGTCGGCGGCCATCGCCTGGCCACCCGCTCTCGGGAGCGAGCCTCAGCTCCATCCGGCGTATGACCGACCCTCCGCGGCGTCGGACGAACCGCCTCGGGCTCGAGAACAAGACAGCTCAGCCGCACCCTACGGTTAGCCCCACGGCCGCCCGCCACAACGGCGTCCGTTAGTTCGCTTCGCCGAGCAGTTCGTCGCGCACGGCTTCCGTGAATTTCCGAACGAGCGGGACGGCGACATCCGTCGCGGCCCACCCGGCAAGGATCGTCGGCGGAGGTCCCGCGATCCGTTCGACCCGGGCGAAGTCGGTCCAGCGTCGTCCTTGGAAGACGTCGGGCCGGTCGTCGCCGTCGCGTTTCGGGCTAGGCACCATGACGTAGTAGAGGCGACCCTGCGGAGGCTGGGGGTCCTGCGGTTCGCCCCATCGAACGGAGCGTGACCAGCCTATCGTACCGGGCTCCAAGTCGCTCATCGGTACCTCTACCAACGTCCCGAGGACGACGTGTCGATGTTCCGGTCGCTGGGCCACGTGGTCGCAGGCCTCCTCGAATACGGCGCCGACATCCTCCGCGGCGAAGAGAGTCTCGGTCACGGGGGGTGCGGCGGTCGACTTCTTCGAATGCGGGCGGGATTTCGCCGGTTTACCTTTCGGAGGCATCGGAACGGTCCCCTCGGCAGCACCCGCGAGGTTCCCTGACGGTAGGTTCCCGTGCGCTCTAACCCACCGCGCCGATCATCTCGAGCTGAATGAGCCGATTGAGCTCGAGGGCGTAGTCCACGGGCAACTCCTTCGCAAACTCCGCGAGGAAACCCATGAGGATGAGATGGATAGCATCCGACTCGTTGAGCCCACGACTCATGAGGTAGAAGATCTGCTCCTCCCCAATCTTTCCCACGACGGCTTCATGCGTGATGGTCGCGTCCTCTTCGTGGATCTCGTTGTACGGGTAGGTATCGGACCGGCTCAGGTCATCGGGAAGAAGCGCGTCGCACCGAACCGCTGCCTTCACGCCCGTCGCCCCCTTCGCCACGTGCAACAGCCCCCGGTAGCTGGTCTGCCCCCCGCGAATCGCGATGGACTTTGAGATGATCTTGCTCGAGGTGTCCGGGGCAGAATGGACGGCCTTGGCACCGCTGTCGATGATCTGCCCCTGGGAAGCGAAGGCGACCGAGAGTATGTCTGCCCGGGCCCCGCGGCCCTTGAGGTAGACACTGGGATACTTCATCGTGATCTTGCTGCCCATGTTGCCGTCCACCCACTCCACCAGGGCGTTCTCGTAGGCCGCCGCCCGCTTGGTTACGAGGTTGTAGACGTTCTTGGACCAGTTCTGGACGGTGGTGTAGCGGACCTTGGCATAGGGTTCAGCCACGACCTCGACGACCGCCGCATGAAGTGAATCGGTGGAGTAGATAGGCGCCGTGCAGCCTTCGATGTAGTGGATCTTCGCTCCCTTGTCGGCGATGATGAGGGTTCGCTCGAACTGCCCCACGTTCTGCGCGTTGATTCGGAAGTACGCTTGGAGAGGAATCCCGGCATCCACTCCCGGAGGTACGTAGACGAAGCTTCCGCCCGACCATACCGCGCTGTTGAGGGCCGAGAACTTGTTATCGTTGTAGGGGACGATCTTGCCGAAGTACTTTCGGAGGATCTCCGGGTGCTCTCGGACGGCGGTATCGGTATCGCAGAAGATCACGCCCTTAGCCGCCAGGTCCTCCCGGATCTTGTGGTAGACCGTGCCCGAGTCGTACTGGGCGCCGACCCCTCCAAAGTACTCGCGTTCGGCCTTGGGGATACCCAGCTTTTCAAAGGTATTCTTGATGTCGGCCGGAAGATCCTCCCACGTCCGTTTGGGCTTGTCCTCGCCCGTGGGCGACGCGTAGTAGGTATACGAAGCGAAATCGATCTCGTCGAGCGAGGGCCCCCAGTCCGGCATCGGCCGCTGGATGAAGTGCTCGTAGGCGCGCAACCGGTACTCAAGCATCCAGTCCGGTTCGTTCTTGAGCTTCGAGATCTGCTCGATGATCGAGCGGCTCAGCCCCTTGTCGGTCCGGAACCGGTAGGTCTCGGGATCCTTGAAGTCGTATCGCGAGTAGTCTAGCGGGACGACCTCAGCAGACTGCGCCATGGATTCTCACCTGGGAATTCCATCACATGTACGTATTTAAATCCTGGGTAGCTCCGGCCGTGACAAGAGTCTTCCACGGCGTGACACGGGGTAGCCAGGAGATTGCATGTAGCTCTACGATGACACGCCAGAGGACGGCTTACCGAAGACCTGCTCGACCCGCTGGAGTCCTCGGAACATGGCATCGATATCGTCGCGGCCGTTGTAGATGTACGGGCTGGCCCGAGTGAGCGCCGGGACACCGAGTCGCTCCATCAACGGCTGGGCGCAGTGATGGCCGCTACGGACAGCCACGCTCTCCGCATCGAGGATCTGGGCGACGTCGTGGGGGTGGACCCCGTCAAGGGTGAAGGAGAGAACGGGTGCCCGATGGTGGGGGCTGCGGGGGCCGAAAAAGCGAAGTCGATCTCCGAAGAGCTGTCTCCCTTGGGAGAAAGCGTACCCCACGAGGTCCTCTTCGTGGCGAGCAATCTCATCCCAACCGACGGCCTCCAGGTAGTCGAGTGCGCGCGAAAGGGCGTAGGCTCCCGCAATGTTCGGAGTTCCCGCCTCGAACCGGGCCGGAGGCTCCTTGTAGGTGACCCGGTCGGTGTGCACCTCTTGGATCATCTCGCCGCCGCCCTCGCAGGGGGGGAGACCTCTCAGGAGGTCGGTCCGGCCCCAGAGGACTCCTATCCCCGTTGGGCCGAGCGTCTTGTGTCCCGAGAAGGTAACAAAGTCGGCGCCGAGTTTCACCACATCGATGGGTTGGTGGGGGGCCGATTGGGCTGCGTCTACAATGACGGTCGCCCCGACGTCGTGGGCGCGTTCGGCGATCTCGCGGATCGGATTGACGGTTCCAAGCACGTTGGAGGCGTGCGTCAGGGTGACCACCTTGGTCCGTCGTGTGATCTTTCGTTCGATGTCCTCCGAGCGCAATTGACCGTGCTCGTCAATGTCCAAGAACTCGAGTTCGATGCCTCGTGAGCTTCGAAGGAGATGCCACGGGACAATGTTCGAGTGGTGTTCCATGATCGTCGTTACGACCTGGTCTCCGCGTTGGAGCCGTTCGCGTCCGAAACAGGTCGCAAGCACGTTGAGGCCCTCGGTTGTCCCTCGTACAAACACGACCTCGTCGGAGGTCGAAGCATGCAGGAACCGACCCACGCGTTCGCGGGCACCCTCGTAGGCATCCGTCGCCTCCTCGGAAAGTTGATAGACTCCGCGATGAACGTTGGCATTGAGTCGGTTGTAGAAATCGGACTCCGCCGCGATGACACTGGCTGGCTTCTGGGATGTGGCCGCCGAATCGAGGTAGACCAGAGGTCGACCGTGGCAGGTCGAGCTCTCCAGCAACGGAAAGTCCTTACGAATTTGTTTGGGGTCCATTTCGAGGTTCCTCGAAGTTGGGACGAGCCTGACGTGCCCTTCCCACGTCGCAATGATCAGTTGACCGTATGCATGCCGACCTTGACCCAATCGTACCCTTTGGCCTCGAGCTGCTCCGCGAGCTCCCGTCCGCCCGAGAGGGCGATCTGGCCGTCCACCATGACATGGACTCGATCCGGCTTCAGGAACTTGAGAATCCGTTGATAGTGCGTGATGACGAGCGTTCCCGCATCGGGCCGGTGGAGCTTCGCCACGGTTTCGCCGACCGCTCGCACCGCGTCGATATCGAGCCCGGAATCCGGTTCGTCCAGAATGGCGAAGATCGGTTCGAGCGTCGCCATCTGGAGGACTTCGACACGCTTCTT
>JBAUTP010000035.1:0-13028 GCA_049582265.1 Thermoplasmata archaeon | reverse complement strand
CTCCTCGGGATCGCGATCACCTGGGCCGTCTACTATGGCTCGGACCGGGCCGAGCTCCCCGGTGATGCCACCGAGCCCACTCCCGCTCTCGCCGATGACATGGAACTCGACCAGGAGGGGAGGACGCTCTAGTGGACTTGAACTGCTCCGCATCGTGCCCGTTCGCCCCCGCCCAGCGCCCCGAGCTCTCGTTCCCCGTCGGTCAGATCCGTCGGTTCGAAACCCGCCCGAGCGACGTCGACAGCGATGTCGATGAAACCAAACGCAACGCCCTCAAGCTCGGCGTCATCGCGGCGCTCGCGGCCGCAGGGGGAGGGGGCCTCGTCGGCGGATCCCTTCAGTATCTCCAACCGCCGCTCGTGGGGTTGTCCTCGTTCCCGAAGGTTCAGCTGGTCGACCTGGACGGCTCTCCACTTACCGCGACGAGCATGATGAAAGAGTACGATGTCACGACGTCGGAAGTCCTCACCTATGACTACCCTCTCACGAACGAGCCCAACTTCTTGCTCAATCTGGCTCCTCCCCCGGGCGGCACGGGCGGCGCCACGAACGTTCCGGGGGGCGTCGGACCGCTGGGTTCGATCGTCTCCTATAGCGCGATCTGCCAGCACCTCGGCTGCCCCGCTCCGGCGATCCACTTCTACCCGGCGGGCATGTGCTCCCAGACTCCGGGTGGAAAGTCGTTCTACATTCACTGCACCTGTCACGGGTCGACCTACGACGTCACGAACGGCGCGGCCAACCTCACCGGGCCCGCGGTGATCCCGCTCCCGCAGGTCACGCTGCTGTGGAATGACCCTTCGAAGGGAGGGGACGACGTTCTCTACGCGGTGAACGTCACCGGCGCTCCGGTCAAGGGCCACTTGAGCACCCTGGTCGGAGGCTACGGCGTCGGCTCTACCTCGCAGCTCTCGAAACAAACGCCCGTGCTGCTGTGCAACTTCCCTTCGACGTAGAGGAGTGGGGAATGGCGAGCACCGGGTTCAATCGGCTCCTCAACCGGGTCTGGGGGTTCATCGAGGACCGGACCGGCATGCCGAAGTGGGCCCTCCGCCCCCAGCCGGCGTACACGTTCAAACCGTCGTACTGGACCGGCGGCTTCGTGGTGACGGCGTTCCTGTACCAGGTGGTCTCGGGTCTCCTTCTCCTACTCTACTATCAGCCCAGCACCGGGACCACGCTCACGTCCTGCGGCCAGCCGCTGGGAAGCCAGTCGATCGCGCCGGCAGCATGGTGCAGTACCTACTACATCATTCACTCCGTCCCGTTGGGCTCGCTCCTTCTCTCGACGCACCTCTACGGCGCGTATGCGATGATCTTTCTCGCCTTCGTGCACTTCTACCGAGGGTACTATCTGGGGGTCTACAAGTCCCCTCGCGAGTTCAGCTGGATGGTGGGCACCCTTCTGATGCTCGCCACCCTCGGCATGGGCTATACGGGATACCTCCTACCGTACACGCAGCTCTCGTTCAACGCGACCAACGTGGGGAACGTTCTCGCGCTCGGTATTCCCACGGCTGGACCCCTCTTGGGCCCGTTCCTCCTGGCCGATGGCACCAACCAGGGATTACTCTCTCGATTTTTTGCCGCCCACGTGCTTCTGATCCCTCTCGCGCTCGGCGCGCTCCTCTACGCTCACATCGCGCTCTTCGAGTCCCACGGGATCGCTCCGCCCGCGACCTCGGACCCCCTGCAGCGGCGGCGGTACACCGAGGAGGAGGACACGAAGCACGTCCCGTTCATGCCGCACATCCTGTTCTACATCACCAAGTGGGGGCTCCTCTACGTGGGTGTCCTCTTCGGCATCGCGGCACTGTGGCCGTGGCAGCTCCCCACCTACGTTGGGAACCTTGCCGCGGTCAACGTGGTGACCGAGCCCGACTGGTACTTCCTCTGGTTGTTCAAGCTCGTGGATTTCCAGGGCATCACCCCGGTCTTGGCCGTCGGCCTCACCACCGTGATCATCGTCTACGTGCTCTTCCTCCCCTTCCTGGACCGGTCGAAACGCACGCATCCCCGGGACCGACCGGTGTTCATCTACATCGCGACCTCGTTGATGGGATTCCTCATCATGACGACCGTCTGGGGCGGGCTCACCCCGGGCGTTCAGATCCCTCCCACGGAGATCGTCGAACGGCTCGCCCCGATCTTTCTCGTCAACGCTTTCGCGGTTGGTCTCTTCCATTGGCGCTACCGTTTGAACTATCGGCGCCGGATGGCGGCCGCGACGAACGCCCAGCGCTTGGGCGGTGTCTACGGTGTCGAGCGACCCACCGTGCGACCGACCGCCTCCCCTCCCGCCGAGGTGAGCTCGCATGAGTGAGTCTCCCGAACCGACCTACCGCACGGGCGTCATCTGGGCCGTGCTCGGTCTTCTCTTGACGCTCGGGACCGTCTCGGCGGGCTTCTTTGTCTATGGCCTCACGGACCTCTTTGCGACCGGTCATTACCTCTTCGACGTTCCGATCCTGGTGGGAGGCGCGCTCGCCGCCTCCTACATCATGCTCCTCATCACTGGCATCCTCTACCGCATCGACCGGCTTCGCGGCGTCCCACACAGGAGAGTGGACTTCTTTGAGTGACGCCACGGTGAGCATCCCTCGTCGAACGGCGGCGGAGCGAACCTTCCGCCTTTACTTCGCCGTGGATGTCGTGATGTTCCTCGGCATCCTTTTGCTCCTCGCGTATTCGATCTCGTTGGGCCCGATCGTCGCCCCCGGCGTTCAGGAATCGTTCGGGATTGCTCTCGGTCTCATGTTCATCATGGCTGCGATCATCGCGCACACCGTCGATATGACCTACCGCACCTGGCCGCTCGGGCGGCGGGTCCATCCCCCCACCCCACGGCCGGTCTCGAGCCGGGGCATGGCTACCGCGATCAAGGTGGTCATCGTGATCGCGGCCGGTCTCGCGATCGCGTACGTACTAGGGAGTCTTATCGGCGTATAGGGGAGAGAGAGCGTTGGTCGACCTCACCGGTCCGCTGATCGAGATCATTCTCATCGTGGGCCTTGCGGCCTTCGGGCTGGGCGTTCTCGGCTACCGCGGCGAGTGGTTCGTCCGCGCCGCGAAAACTTGGCTCTTCACGACGGATCACAAGCGCATCGGCCTGATGTACATCGTCACAGGGCTCACGTTCTTCTTCATAGGCGGGATCTATGCCCTCGAGATCCGGACCGACCTTGGGTTCGTCCAGGGCCTCGGTCTCGACCCTCAGACGACGCTCGGCATCACGCCGGACGTGTACTCGACCCTGTTCACGATGCACGGCGTGCTCATGATCTTCATGTTCATCATGCCGACACTGGCCGGGTTCGGTAACTACCTCGTTCCCTCGATGATCGGGGCACGCGAGATGGCCCTTCCCCGGATCAATGCGATCGCGTTCTGGTTACTCCCCCCCGCGGGCGTGATCCTGATCCTGTCGAACGCCTACGCCGGGTGGACCGGGTACGTTCCGCTCTCGCTCACGTCACTCCCCGGGAACCCGTATGGGATCGACCTGTGGGTCCTCGGGCTCCACATCCTTTCGATCTCCTCGATGATGGGTGCGATCAATTTTGTTGTCACCATCACGAAGCATCGTGCGCCCGGCGTGCAGTATTGGAACATGCCCCTCTTCGTCTGGGCGACGTTCATCAATTCCATTCTGTTGCTGTTCGCTCTCCCCTCGCTCTCCACGGCCCTCACGTTCGTACTTTCGGACCGCAATTTCGGGACCCATATCCTGGCGGCCGCCGACGGCACGCCTCTCGGAGGCGCGCTCCTCTACCAGAACCTCTTCTGGTTCTTCGCCCACCCCGAAGTCTACGTGATGGTGATCCCCGCCTTCGGCATCCTCTCGACGGTCATCCCGAAGCTCGCGCGGAAGGACATCTTCGGGTACGGAGCGATGGCGATCGCCCTGGGCGTGTTCGCGGTCCTTTCCTTCGCCGTCTGGGGCCACCATATGTTCGTGACCGGGGTCTCGGACAACATCCAATTCATCTTCATGCTCACAACGATGGCCATTGCCGTCCCCTCCGCCGTGAAGACGTTCAACTGGGTCGCCACGCTGTGGGGTGGGAACATCTGGATGGGCGTTCCGATGTGGTTCTGTGTCGCGTTCATTACAGGGTTCGTCATCGGCGGCCTCTCGGGACTTCTCCTCGCGTCCGTTCCCGTCGACTATCTCTACCACGGGACGTACTTCGTCGTCGCGCACTTCCACTACATTCTGTTGGGCGGGACCCTGATGGGCATCTTCGCCGGTATCTACTTCTATTTTCCCATTTGGACCAAACGGTGGTACAACCAAGCGCTCGGTCACACGCACTTCCTCCTCACGTATGTGGGCGTGAACGTGCTCCTCTTCCCCATGTTCATCCTCGGCGCCGAGGGATTGCCCCGTCGGGTCTACACGTATGTTCCCCTCGGGAACTTCCAATTCCTCAACTTTGTGAGCACCATCGGAGCGTTCATTCTCGGTGTGGGCCAACTCGTCTTTGCGTTCAACATGGTCTACAGTTACTTCGCGGGGCAGAAGGTCGCCACGTCGGACCCGTGGGGCGAGCCGCTGGCCGCGACGATGACCGGACCGGCCCAGCGCCAGCCGGCCCCCTCTCCCGCGCCGACGGGCATCCCGATCTCGGCCACGTCCGAGCCCCGCGCCTAGGAGCCCGATGCGCGGTCACGACCTTTTCCGCTACACGGCAATCCTTGCGGTCGCGCTCACGTACGTGACGATCCTCTTGGGAGGCAACGTCGCGGCCAGCAACTCGGGGCTCGCCTGCTCGACCTGGCCTCTCTGCCAACCCAACACACTCTTCCCTCACCTGACCGCCTCGGTCGCGATCGAGTGGTCCCATCGCGTGAGCGCCTTCTTCCTCGCACTAACGATCGTCGCGCTCACGGCGATCGGCTTCGTTTACGAGCGACGCCGTCCCGTGCTCCTCGGCCTGACGGTGGCCGCCCTGACCGCGACCGCGGCCCAGGCGATCATGGGGGGCGTCGTGGTCCTGAGCGACCTCAGTGTCTGGGCGGTCGTGATCCACTTGGGTCTCGCGACACTCCTCTTCGGGATCGTGGTGTTACTTACCCTTCTTGCGAACGTGCGCGAGATCCCGCCCCGTTGGATCGCCTGGGCCCGTTCCGCGGCCACGGATCGTGACGTGCGGGATGCGGAACTCGCGCGTTCCTCGCCTTCGGACGGCTCCCTCCGCCGCGCGGGGTAACCGTGGCCGGCGAGACCCCGCGCGTCGGCGTCGGCACGATGGAGACTATGAGCGGGGCCCATGTGGCACGACGGAGCCCTGTGTGGGAGGAACGTTCGGCCTGGCGGGACTATCTCGCGCTCGCCAAGCCCGCGATCACGCTCTTCATCGTGCTCGTGGGGGTCGCCGGCTACCTGCTCGCATCGCCGGGAACGATCGTGCTGCGGCCGTTCGTTCTCCTGATCGCGTGCGGTGCCAGTGCTTCCGCGGGGGCGGCCATGCTGAACCACTATCTCGACCGTGATGTCGATGCCCAGATGCGCCGGACGCGTCATCGGCCGCTCCCGGCTCATCGGATCGCACGTGGCTACCGCGTCGCCGTGTTGGGGCTCGTTTTCTCCGGTATCGGTGTCGGCGTCGCCACATGGGCGATCAATTGGCTCGCCGGCGTGGCGATCCTGTCGGGCGGCTTCACCTACGTAGTGATCTACACGTACCTGCTCAAGCGAAGGTCGAGCTGGAACATCGTGATCGGGGGCTTCGCGGGAAGCGCCCCCGCGCTCGCGGGAAGTGCGGCCGCCGTCGGTCACATCACTCCGGGGGTCTGGGCCTTCGCGCTCTTGGTCTTCCTGTGGACGCCCCCCCACTTCTGGTCGCTCGCGCTGCTCTTGAAAGATGACTATCGCGAGGCAGGCCTTCCGATGCTCCCTCGGATGAACGATCTCAAGTTCTCCGGCCGAATGGTCCTCCTCTCGGCGGCGCTTCTGGTCCCGGCGACGGTCTTGGTGGGGCTCCTGGGCCCCGTCAACGAGGCCGTCTTCATCGCCCTTCTCGCGCTCGCGGCAGGTTTCGTCGTAGTGACGCTCCCGCTCGCGACGTCGGTGGGATCGCGACCGGCGAAACGGGCGTTCCTCTACTCCGCAATGTATCTCCTCTTCGTCGTCGTTGCCCTCGGTGCGAACTCGGTTATCGCCGGAGTGCGGCCCTTCTGAGCGCGACCCGAGCCGCCGCGGGGGATGCGCGTGAGTGTGTGGTGTTCCCGCGGGACCATGAGCTTAAGAGAACTTTCGGTCTGGTCTATCTCTCGTGTCCGGGCAGCGAGCGTACCGAGCGAGGCCGAGGGTAGCATGACGTCGACCGACAACGTTCGCGAAGCCGAAGTGGCGCTGAAGCGGCTCGGTTACTCTCGGGTCCCGCCCGCCCATCGGACCGCCGCGGAAGGTCCGGCGTTCTGGGTGCAGGAAGCGGGCGTGCCCCGTCGCATGTTCCCGGTCTTCGTGGAGACCGAAACGCCGGTCCCACGGGCGAAGTTCGATAATTGGATGACCGTCCCCACCACACCACCCGCCGCCTCCCGGCGGGCGATCGTGGTGGTCGCTGACGACCGGGTCGCCGAAAAGACCTGGGCCGAATGGCGAAAGCGGGGAGACCGCGACCCCGAGCTCTCCATCCTGGTGGTGCCGCCGGCCGACGGGCCGAGCGGCGGAGCGCACTGGCATGCCCGACTCGTCGATCGGGCCGAGCTCCTCCAGCTCGCGACCGGGGTCGTGGTGGGCCTGTTCCGTCGGAGCCAGCTCACCGAAGGGACCGGCCAGATCGATTTTGAGGAGATGATCCAGGCCCTTCGGGGCCGATTCGGAGTGGACGTTCACGCCTCCCTCGGCGTCACGACGGACGCCGACGCGCTCTTCCTGCTCTACCAGCTCGCTCAGCGCGATGCGTACGCGCCCGGTGATATCGCGACCAACCTTCACACGCTGGTGCTCCGTCCTACCGGGCCGGCGGCACGTCTACCCTGGTTCTCGGGATGAGCCCCACGATTCCTACGTAGGGAATAAAGACGGGCGGGATACGTTGGGTCCGAGGTCGGTTCATGAGCACGAGCGATTTCCGGTCCGCCTCGCCCTACACTCCCACGCCCGGTAGCTCGACCCCGCCACCGACGGTGAAGGCGGAGGAAGGGACGCGCGACCTGTGGACGTTCTTCTGGCTCGCCATCGCGAACTCGGCGATCATCATCGGGGCCGGGCTCGCCGCCTGGCTCTACGTGCACTGATCCCGCGGCGCGTGGCCACGGACCGGGCAAACGGTTATCTCATCCATCCGGGTCGGCGCGCCCATCGTCGGCCCGTGGGGCCGTGGGGTAGCTTGGACCATCCTTCTTGCTTGGGGTGCAAGAGACTCCGATTCAAATTCGGACGGCCCCACCCTTGGGCGGAATCGGCGGTGGCCCGGTGGGGGCCGCCGTCGGAACGCGGCCCGGGCGCTGACCGTAGAGCGTCCCGTGGTGGGCCAAGTTCCCTCCCGCTTCGGGGTTGTGGAGCGCCACCACGATCCGAAAACCGGCAGCTCTCACCTGGTCGATCAGCCCGTGCAGTCGTTCGGGCGTGGCGTCCCCGTACTCGATCGCGAGCGAGCCTCGCACGCGTGCCAGGTCGCGCGGCTCGAGGAGATACTCGCACCCCTTCCCATCCATTTTGAGGACATCGATATCGGGTAGGCCCAGGTGGTCGAGCAGGTCCGCGACGCTGAAGGAATCGACCTCTTCGACGATGGGTCGCCTCCGTCGGGCTTCCGGAGAAAGGAACGCGCTCGCGTTGCCTTGGATCACCGTCGGGTCGGTGTTCATCGAGATCCGACCCCGCGGGCCGATGGCCGCGTGCACGGGCCGCACCCGCCGCCCCAGGTCACCATTGAGCTCCAGGTTCCGCACGAGCGCCCGGAAGTTCGCGGTCACGGGCTCGACGGCGATCACATGCGCCCCCCGGAGCGCAAAGAAGAGCGACGAATCACCGAACTCGGCTCCAACATCGAGGACGATGCGGTCGGCGAACGGAGCGAAATCGTGGATCCCCAGAAAGAACGTCTCGGTGAGGGTCCACGGGTCGAGCTGGTCGAGGTCGAACCGAACGGCGTGGTTGATGGTCACCGTCCGTGCGACCGGGTCGAGCGCGATCGACTTCGGTCGGGGATCCTCTTCCTTGGGGTCCACGCTGGCTCCGTAGGTAAGGCCGTGCCGGAGCAGAAGGAAGAGGTTCCGCAGCTCGCGCGCGGAGAACGGTGGAACGAGCAGTCGCCACGGGATGGGAAGGTAGGGGATATGGCGAACCTCGATCGCACCGTCGGCGGCTCGAACCTCGAACCCGCGCTTCTCGAGCAAGCGGATCTCGCTCCGCAAGGAAAGGAAGACGAACTTCTCTTGGGGGCCGAAGGGAATAGCGAGAGGACGTACGATGGGACGTGTCGCGGAGCGTTGACCGAGTAGGTAGGCCACATCGCCCGGGCCAAACATTGCGATGAGGTCCTTCCAGGATAGCTCGGGACTTCGACGTCGAAGGAGATGGAAGAGCGACGGCATTCGGTTCCGGTCCCACGCCGGCTCGCACGACGGCGCGGTGTTGCCTCTGTCTGTCCGTGTGGCCCATAATCCTTCCGCAGGTCCTCGTTCCGCGTGGGCCTCCTCGGATGGGGCGAAGCGGAGGGCCGAGATACAACCAAATAGGACCCTGCCTCACAACTCGGAGGTTCGACCCGGATGAATGAACGGAGCATTGCCTTCTTCTTTGGCGCGATCGCCGGGGTCCTGCTCCTGGTCGGTGCCTTCCTCAACCTGGTGGTCGGGATCGCCTTGGGCGCGTCCGGCCACGGGTTCGGTGGGGTGGCCTTTGCCGTGCTGGAGGGCATCATCGGCCTCGTCACCCTCTTCTTTACGTTCATCGCGGCCGCCCCCCGCTCCAACCTTGCCTTCGGGGCCGGCGTCGTCCTGATCGTGCTCGCGCTCATCGACTATCTCCTCCTCGACTTCGAGCGAACCATCCTTTCGCTGTTGGGCGTCGTCTTTACGCTGATCGCCGGGATCTTCTACCTTCTGTCCGCCGCGAGCCATCACAGGTGACTTAAGAGCCCGCTTCGGATTGCGCGTACGTGGGTCGACGTTTCGTTGAAGAGCGGCGCCACGATCCGTACTACCGCGCTGCACAGCAGGCGGAACTTAGGTCGCGCGCCGCGTTCAAGCTCGTGTACCTCGCGGAGCGTTTCCCGCTGTTTCACCAAGGAGATGACGTCCTCGATCTCGGGGCCGCCCCGGGCGGATGGTCCATGATCGCTCGCGCGTGTCTTCGGGACCGAGGCAGCGTGACCGCGGTCGATCCACGCCCCATCGTTCCCATCCCGGGGGTGACCGTCCTTCGCGCCCGGGTGGGTGACGCTGAGCTCCCCGCGCGGCTTGGCGGTCGGCGTTTCACGGTAGTGCTTTCGGATATGTCGCCCTCCATCAGTGGGGCGTACGCGACCGATCATGCGCGCAGCGTTGACCTGGCGAACCGTGCACTCCATCTGGCCGACCAGGTGTTGATCGGTGGGGGGGCGCTCGTGGCCAAGGTGTTCGCCGGAGATATGCTGGACGATCTGGAAGTGGAGTGGAAGCGACGTTTCACACGGGTGGTGCGCACCAAGCCCGCCGCGTCGCGCGAGCGCTCTTCCGAGCTCTACCTCCTCGGCTTTGGGTTCCGTCAACCCTCGGAACCACCTGGTCATGCCGGCTAGAGAGCGAGCGGTCGACTGGGACCGCATGGTGGATGCGTTGCGTCCGCTTCCCCGGAGGATCGAAGAGGCCCTACGTCGCGTCCCACGACATTGCTTCGTGCCGAACGACCAGCTCGGGGACGCCTACGAGGACGAACCGCTCCCCCTTCCCGAGGCGGACGCAACGATTTCGGCTCCTCACATGGTCGGTCTCCAGCTCGAAGCTGCGAATCTTCAACCAGGCCAACGGGTCGCCGAGATCGGGGCAGGCTTTGGATACCTGTCGGCTCTCCTGGGCGAGTTGGTGGGCCCCACGGGCCGTGTCATAGCCATCGAGGTAGCTCCGAGTCTCTCACGCGAAGCCCATCGGCGCTTGCGCTCGTTGGGATATACCCCGCGCGTCGACGTCGTGACCGGCGACGGTCGAAGCATTTTGGCGCCTCACCATCAGTTCGACCGCATCCTGGTCTCGTGCGCGACCCCTCGCCTCGAGCCGACCTGGGTCGAGGCCCTTCGCCCGGACGGAATCCTCGTGGCCCCCGTAGGGAATCGCTACGAACAACGCCTCGTGACCTACCGCGTGAGCCCCGACGGAAGTACCGAGAGGCACGGACCGCTGTGTCGATTTGTGTCGATTCACCGGCCCGTGAGACACGGTATATATAGACCTGCGAAATAGGGGCGCCCCGGCATTTTTGAGGGCAGGTTAGTTGTGATTCGGTTCGGACCCGCAGGGATCCCACTCTCGTGCAAGGGTCGAACCCTGCGGGATGGGATTGCGGATGTGCACCAGCTGGGTCTGGCAGCGATGGAGGTGCAATTCATCAAGGTCAATCCGCTCACGCGCGTTGTACAGGACGAAGAGGTCGGTCACGCCCCGCGGGAGCTTTTGGCTCAGCTCGCGCTCCAAGCGGGCGCCGCGTCAAAGGCGAGCGAGCACCCGAATGTAGAAGCTCTGTTGGCTCCCCTCAAGCGACGGGATACGCTCACCACGCTCACCTGGAGCCTGGCGAAGGACTATGCGGACCTCCAGCAAACGAAGGCGCTCGCTCGCGCACTGGACGTCGACCTAACGCTGCATGCCCCCTACTACGTCGACTTCTTTGGAAGTCAGGAATCGCGCGAGCGCTCGATGCGACAGATCGAGTGGGCGAGCGTGCTCGCGGACGGCCTCGGGGCGCGCCTCACGGTCACTCATCTCGGCTTCTACGGAGGAGGAGGCCGTGCCGACAGCATCGAGGAGCTCACGCGCGTGACGCAGGACCTCAGCGACTGGCTCAACACGTTCAGCCATGGCGCAGTTCGCCTAGCGATCGAGCCGAGCGGCCATCCCGACGTCTTTGGATCCCGCGAGGAAGTGCTCGAGCTGGCCCACCGCGTGAAACGGGTCGTTCCGGTCCTCAACCTGCCGCACCTGGCCGCGCGGGAGCGGAAGCCGTTCGAGACCGCGGCGGAACTGGAGCCTCTTGTACAGGAATTCGTGAAGGCCAGCAACGGCGAGCTCTACCTCAATTTCTCGGGGGTGGAATACTATGGTTCCGGAGAATTCCGTCTCACGCCCATCAAGCGGGGACACCTCCGATTCGACCCGGTGGCAGAGCTCCTTGCGGAGCGAGATTACGATGTGACCGTGATCTCGAGCTCGCCACTCCTGGAGCACGACGCGATGTACATGAAACTCCTCTACGAGCGTGCGCTGGCCCGGCGGTGGACGAAACGCCATCAAGCGCCGGCGCAAGCGGCGGCCGCGGCGGTGGCGCGGCCCCCGGTCAAGAAGGGGAGCCGTCCCATCACCCCCGCCCCACGTCCAGCCCACGTCCGCGCTCCGGTGCGACCGGCGGCGATGGCCCACGCGAGCCGAAGCGGAGGTCACGATGCCCGGCGCCGTCTCCGATAAGACCCGCATTTTCGCGAGGGCCACGCAGTACATCGGCGAACGCGTGACCACGTGCGTGAGCCGCATCCCGCCCGCCACGGTCGCTCGGGCCGTGAACATCCTTCTCTCCGCTCGGGCCACGTTCGTCTACGGCGCGGGGCGCTCGGGGATCATCGGTCGTGCCTTCGCCATGCGCCTCGTTCAGACGGGCCTTACCGCCTACGTGATCGGCGAGAGCGTGACGCCGATCGTCTCTCGGGGGGACGCGGTCTTCATTCTCTCGAATCGCGGGGAGAGCTATTCCAGCATGCAGACCGCGAACATCGTTCGGCGCGAGGGCGCGGACTTGATCGTGGTCACGGCCCGACAGGGATCCAAGCTCGCCCATGCGGCGACGCTCCTCATCACGCTCGATCTGGCGAACGATACCGAACGAACCCGGTACGCGCCGCTCGGCACGCTCTTCGAGGCCGCGAGCCTTCTGCTTACCGACGGCCTCGTGGCGGAGCTCATGGTGCAGCGGAACGAGTCCGAGGACTCCATGCGTCGGCGGCACGCGATCATGGTGTGATCCCCAGGGCGTACGAGAACACGGACCACCGAAACGATGCGTGGGCGAACTCGGCACGCTCTCGGAAAGGAAAGGAAGGAAGGGGTTGGCTCGCTCGTGATGACCTCCGTCCGCAGGCTTACGGTGTGCTAACGACGACCGCTCCACGCGAGCCGGGGCCGAACGCGTACCAGAAGAGCACGGCCGCGAGGATCAGTAAGAGAAGACCAAGGGGGCCTATCAAGAACAGGAACAGTATCGCCAGCAGAATGATCACTACGGCTCCGGCCAGACTTATGGTGTGTACCGCCATTTTTGGGGACCTCAAACTCCGAAGTCTGAATCCGGTAGATAAGTTCGGCGAGATCGTCCTTCCCGAATGGTGCCTCCTCTTCCCGAATGGTAAGGGCGGCGGCGAATTCAGCTGACGCCTCGTACGTCTCTTCTCCTCGGGGGCGCTCCACCGACGAACCGTCGCGCGGTCGTGCACGGTTGGAACTCGCGTGTGACGAACCTTTAAGTCGCAAGGTGAGTGCGGGGCGACGTGGCTCGCAGGGCCGAAGCTCGGGAAGCCACGCTCGTACCCGTTCCCACTCGATTCTTCGTCACCAGCGGGAAGGGGATCAACAAGGTTAGCGAGCTCAATGCGTTCGACCTTGCGTTGCTCCAGGCAGGTATCGGAGAACAGAATCTGGTCTCGGTCTCTTCGGTCCTTCCCATCGGGATTCGCCAGATGGAACGCACCGCGATCGCGCGAGGGGCGATCACGCATTGCGTTCTCGCTCGAATGAGCGGAGGAGAAGGCGAAGTGATCAGCGCGGGCATCGCCTACGGATTCCGCACCGACGGCCAGGGAGGCTACGTCGCGGAGGGCCATGTCCATGGG
>JBAUTP010000034.1:0-9022 GCA_049582265.1 Thermoplasmata archaeon | reverse complement strand
TCCCTCGTCGGTCGCCACCCTCCCGCTGCCCGGCGGCGAGCGCGGCTAGAAGTCGTTCCGGTAGATCGCCGGGCGTCGATTCGAACGCGCGGGACATACCCCGCACTACTCCTTCTCCAAAGAGAATGTTCCCCTGGACCGCGTACCCTTCGCCTACGGTGTGTCCGGCCCAATTCAGGCAGCTCTTCCCCGTGAAGGCAGCTGCACGCCCCTGCCGGTCGACGACGCCGAGCTGCCGCTCGTCGCGTCCGGGATCGGCCTCGGTCAGTCGCTTGACCACGTCGGAGGCGGAGTGACCCGCCTTGAGAAGGTCCAATCCCTCGGGACCCCACCGGACGTTCGAGCGCGCCTGCGTCGCGATGGCGCCAACGCCCGCGACACCCCACGGCACGACCGAACCTACGGATATGAACTTCGATTGCACCGCGATCCCCCACTCGGCTCGCTTGGGGTCGTGCGCGACGATCGAGAAGGTTCCGAATCGTGGTGTCAGCTTCATTTCGTGTGCGAATCGGCTTCCAGACTTAACGGTGCGCACGATGAGAGATCGAGGACCTTCCTCCGGGGCCACGTCACAGTTCCTCGAGGTAGCTCACGGGGAACCAACCGGCCTCCCCCGGCTTACGCTCACACCAGATCCATCCCGCGTCCCGGTCCTCGTCGAGCCCGGTGAGGACCTCCCCCGGGGCCGGGTCGAGGGTCGTCGTATCATAGTTTTCCTTCGCTACTCGCGTCTCTCCGACTCGTTCCAGCAGTCGTTCGGGGACCCATCCGGTCGCGCCCGTCGGGGATGCGACCAGTACAAAGGCGGGCCACTCGCTCGAGCGTTCTCCGATAGTGACCAAGGTCCCGGGCGCGAGCATGAGCGGCGGCTGCGTGACGCGGCTCGACGGCGGTAGGCGGCGAAGGACGCGGAAACGGGTACCAACCTCCATCATGGGAACTCTCGACTCTCTTAGGCGACGACGGGTCGTCCCCCCGGGAGCTCGAGCGAACATAAAGTCGTGCGTCCGGAACCCCCGCGGTACGGGGGGAAGCCCGCTACGAGGGGTCGCCGGAGCCTGGCGCGCGCGCGCTCTCCAACTCCGAAAGGACCCGATGGCAGAG
This sequence comes from Thermoplasmata archaeon, assembly GCA_049582265.1. Lineage (GTDB taxonomy): Archaea > Thermoplasmatota > Thermoplasmata > Lutacidiplasmatales > UBA184 > Lutacidiplasma. The sequence goes on along the minus strand of JBAUTP010000034.1, from coordinate 7,915 downwards.
ATCGCGTGCTCGGTTCATGTCGCCCGCCGCGTACGCCCCTTCGGCCTCGCGAAGCCGCATCTCCGTTCCGGTGAGCTCGACTCCCTGCGACCGCCGGACGGTCAACAGCCGGCCCGCGATCAGGAGGCGATTTCCGAGGGAGTCGTCCTCACGCCCCCCCGGCATACCGCGCGACCCGCGCGGAACGTAGTCCGTGAGCCCCCGTGGGAACTCGCGCAAGGCGAGTTCCGACCTCCCCGCACGAAGCCGTTCATCGAGCCGCGTGAGCCCCTCGGCCGCCTGGCGCAGGTCACCGACGGCTAGCGCGTGACGCCAGCGGAGAAGTTCGCGCTCCCCGCTCTCGTCGGGCGTGCCCTTCGTTCGTTGGTCGGCCAGTTGATGCGCAAGACCCTCGGCGTACCCGGCCAGTTCGTCCCTATCGAGACGGCGCTTCGAACGGCGCGGCGGGCTAAGCTTCCTCGACACTTTCGGCGGCTGCGGGAGGAGGGGTCGGACTCGGACGTGCGGGCGCCCGTGCGGGCGCCGGCACACGCTCGTGCACCGCCGCCCAGATCGTGTCGATCGATGACCAGAACGGGTCCGTCGGCCCCGTTTCGGCCAGCGCTTGCTCCGCTACGCGAAGGGGCTCCGCGAGGTCGTCCACCGACACCGTGTGGGCTCGGGCCCACTCGATCGACCCTCGAGCAAGGCTGAACTGTCGGTCGGCGTCCTTGCGGGATCGACGAGCTTCCTTTTCGGGAGCCGCCAGACTGTTCTCGGGATCCCAGTGAGGGGGCTGAGGGGCCGGGATACTGACGCGGAGCTCTCGGAACGGGCTCGGCATCGTTGGCCATCGTGGCTCGGCGAATCGGACGCTCAGCTGGTCCAGGGCCCCTTCGGCCCCGGGAAAATCTCCGGCAGCGAACAGGGCCTCGGCCTTCTCGAAGGGGGTGAGAAGGTCGTTGTGCGGGGCTCCCTTCCATACGTCCAGCCGAAGGGCGACCCGCGAGGGAGCGAGTCGTCGGAGCACGCGTTGGGCCGGCGTCGTTCCGGAAACCGGGGCGGGGGCCGGAGGAGCCTCGACCTCCGGTGGACGATTCGGGGCGCCGGGCATCCGTCTCTCCTAGAGGAACGCCTCGAACTCTTTCGTGACGTCAGGGTACTTGTCGTGGACGGCTTTGAGGATGTTGTGCACGTTGAGCTTCTCGAGCTTGACGTCCTTCAAAGCATCGACGATCTTGTCGAACGTTTCGTCGCTGAGCGTGCAGAGCTTCTCTTTCGCGAGCCAGTTGCGGTAGAGCTTCTCTTCGAGTCGCCCGCGCCAACCCTTCTCGTAGCGTTGAAGGAATTCCTTCGAGGGGTCGTCCGCGACCACGGCCTGCGCCGCTACTTCGCCGCAGATCTTCCCCGCGATGCATCCGTTGGCGATGCCGCCACCCGTAAGCGGGTCGATCATGCGGGCGGCGTCACCGACCAGCATGAACCCGTCGGTCACGGTTTGCTTGAGTGGAGGGGCGATCGAGACCCCTCCGCCGACGACGTCGATCTTCTTTCCCTTCGCGTAGGCCGGGTGGTGCTCGATCCAACGGTCCAGGTGAGCCTTCGCCTCGGCCATGGATTTGATCTTGCTGACCTGAACGCCGATCCCTACGTTGGCGAGTCCTTCCCCCTTGGGGAAGATCCAGACGTATCCACCGGGCGCGACCTTGCCCAGATAAAAGTCACAGTACCGAACGTCGGAATCTACATTCGTCATCCGATACTGAAGGCACGTGTCCATATCGCGGATCTGGAGGTTGGTGGGAAGGCCGGCCCATCGACCGACCTGGGACTCGAACCCGTCGGCTCCGACGGTGACGCGAGCGTGGATATCGAACTGTTCCCCGAACTGCTTCACCCGGGCTCCCACGACCCGGTTGCCTTCCTTGAGAATACCTACGGCGGCGGTCTTCAGCATGACCTCGGACCCGGCGTTCGCCGCGTCGATGGCGAGCGCCTTATCGAAGGCGTCGCGCTCCACGACGTATCCGACCTCGTTCCCCGCATGTTTTTCGTTGATCTCAAAGACCGTCTCGTTGGGGGAAAAGATTCGCGCGCCTTCCACTTCGACATTGATCCAGCGAGGGGAGGGTTCGATACCCACCTCCTTGAGCCAATCCTTGCTCATGCCCTCGCCGCAGCGGACCGGGCTCCCGATCTCCTGGCGCTTTTCGATCATAAGGACCTTGGCGCCTTCCCGGGCGGCCCATTTGGCCACCATGCTGCCGGCCGGACCGGCGCCGATGACCAGGACATCGGTCGTGAGGTCGGACGGCACGTTCTTGTTCCTCGGGTTCGCGTTCGATGCGAAGATCAACCGATCTCGATGGCGCCGACGGGACACGCTTTCACACAGATCTCGCAGCGGGTGCACACTCGCTCGTCAAAGGTAATGCGGGTCTCATCGAGGTAGATGCAGTTGAGCGGGCAGATGCCGACGCACGCCCCGCAGTAGATGCAGAGTTGCCCGCTCGACTCGATGTGGAGGTCCTTCTTGGTCGCCACGGCCCGAACGCGAGAGCCCACCGGGCGGGACGCTATAAAACGCTTGGCAGAGTGGCGAACGCTACCGTGAGCTTATGCCCATCGTGGGAGCGCCAGGAGAGGGTTCAGGTCCTCCGAAGTCCAAGCGGCCGGGAGCCTCCCCACAGGCCCCAAGGAAGACCCTTGGGTCCGCGAGTCGCCCGAGATTCCCGGGATCCCATACGCGAAGAGGACGCCACCACTGGTGGGCTCGTAGAACGTTCCATAGCCATAGGCTGGGCCGCCGTACGGCCGAGCGCCGAGTTTGAACGTCTTGAGATCCTTGCCGGTGGTGGCGTTGAGGATGAAGAAACCGTTACCGGAGCCGAACGTGACGAGCCCGTTGGCGTACGCCGGTGGTCCGTAGACCTCACCCCAACCCGGATGTTCCCAGGCGACGGTACCGTTCGCGGGATAGAGCGCCCAGAGCGCTCCAGAAGAATTCACGCCGTGCCAGGTGGCTTTCGGCCCTCCCACGTAGTAGAGGCCGCCCCCGAAAGCGCCTGAAGCCAGGCTACGGACCGTGGTGATCCGGGTTGACCAGAGCGGAGAATCGGGGTTGACCGCACGAAGGCCATACACGAGGCCGTTCTTGTTCGTGTCCAGCACCAGCTGAGTTCCGTTGGGGAGGGTCACGAGAGTCGGGCTCGAGCCGAAGTCCCCGTCCGCGATCGCCTGGGCCTTGGGGACCTTGAACTGACCTTGCAGTTTCAGCGTCGTGGCATTCAGTGACAGGACCGATTCGGCATACAGGGAATTGTTGAGAGTCTTCGGCGAACCCGCCGGCCCGGTGCCAGCGAACACCGCATTCACCTGGGGGTCGAAGACAGGAGTTGACCAGATGGACGCGCCGGTCGAACCATTTTGCGTCGTGTTGAAGCGGGCGAGCGTCGCGCCCGTCGTCAGATTGATGGCGGTGATGCCTGCGGGAACGAGCGGTTTATCACAGAAGCTCGCAAAACCTTGGTACGCCACGTTCCCCACGATGAGTGTGCTCGCCCAATTCTCGAAGCCTCGCGACGTGTTGTCGATGGTCACGTTCAGGCGGATCGTTCCGGTCAACGCGTTCAGGGCGTACCAGTAGTCTCCGCCCCCCGCCACGTAGAGTGTCGTGTTCAAGACCTCCGGTGTGGCAACCACGCCTTGTGTTCCGCCGCACTGCGACTGATCGTTCGTGCCGAGGAATGTCTTCCAAACGAAGGCTCCCGTGGTGGCGTTCAGCGCATACTCGTAGCCATTCCATGCTCCAATGTAGACCATTCCGTTTGCCACCACGGGCGACGCGGAAATGACGGCCCCTGTGTTGTAGCTCCACAGCTCCTTCAATGACTTCGCGTTCCCCGAGTTGAGCCCGGTGCTCGAGTAGGGTGCGCTCGCGGTGTGTTGCGGGTTTTGGAGGTACATCGGCCATGGTGCTAGGGATGAGGCGTGAGCGCTGGGTGACGTTGACGCCAGGAAGGGAGGCAGTGCCGATGCGACGGGAACGAGAGCTGCACCTATCGGAACGACTTCCGCGATGAGGATACCGACGAGGAGGAGCCCGACGACCGTCGCAACGCGGCGGCGTTGAGCCCGACGGGAAATGAACGAAGGCCGAGAGAACTTCGTGCCTAGCAACGGAGGGCTCTCGCGCGCACGTCGGTCCCGGCGGATAATCCTTGAGGACGTCTCATTTAGAAAAAGAAAACACGACTGAGGTTCTTCGGCCGTTACGGGTGGCTGGGGGGAGGGTGCTCCGTGAAACCGCCCTCCGCGAGAAACTTCTCGGCATCAAGTGCGGCCATGCAGCCGAGACCCGCCGCGGACACCGCCTGGCGATACCGATGATCGTACACGTCGCCCGCGGCGAAGACACCGGGGACGGAGGTGTGTGTGATCTGGTGGGTCTTGAGATAGCCCTTGCCGTCCAGCTCGAGATGCCCTCGGAAGACTTCCGTCGCTGGAACGTGACCGATCGCAAGGAATACTCCGGCGGCGCGCAGCTCCTCTTCGCGGCCGGTCGTGCTGTCTCGTATCCGTACTCCGGTGACCTCCTGGTCACCAAGGACATCCAGGACGTGCGTGTTGAGCCGGACGGTGACCTTGGGGTTCGCTCGAAGTCGATCCTGCATGATCTGGCTCGCTCGGAACTCGCCCCGTCGATGCACCACCGTAACGCGGGAGGCGAAGCGAGTGAGGAAGGTCGCTTCTTCCATCGCGGAATCCCCGCCCCCTACGCAGACGACCTCCTTGCCACGGAAGAAGAACCCGTCGCAGGTGGCACAGGCCGAAACGCCGTGCCCACGAAGCCGTTGTTCGTTCGGGAGCTCCAACCACCGCGCGTTCGCGCCGGTGGCCACGATGAGGGTCTCCGCCAATATCACACCGGCGAGACCGACCTCGAGTCGAAACGGCCGGCGGGTTAGGTCGACCCCGGTAACGTTCGAGTCGATGAACTCGGCGCCGAAGCGGGCCGCCTGCTGACGGAAACGTTCGATCAGGTCCGGTCCTTGTATCCCTTCGGGAAAACCTGGATAGTTCTCGACGTCAGTCGTCAGCATGAGCTGGCCACCGGCGGGCACTCCACTTACGACCAAAGGACGCAGGTTCCCTCGCCCGAGATAGATGGCGGCGGTGAGACCCGCCGGTCCGCTCCCGATCACAGCCACGCGGACGTTCCGCTCTCGAGCAGGGGGTGTCATCCGGTGGGGGTACCGAAATCAGGACAGATAGCCGTGGCGGAAGTTACTCGCGCGGGCGAGGGAGCTCGAGAAGGTCCGGGCCGCGACGGAGGGCGTAGCCGCTTCGGAAGTAGAGAAGGGGCGGGCCTTCCTCCCCGGGGTCGATCCCTTTCACTTCGCCCAGGACGAGGTCGTGGTCCGCCACCGGATATTCTTTCTGCACTTCGCACTCGAGGCGTCCGAGCGTATCCCCAAGCAACGGTAGCCCTCCCGCGCTGACCCGAAACGGAAGGTCCCGGAACTTCTCCTTCGGCGGAAGGGTCGATGCGAATCGCTCGCTCAGGATGTGCTGGTCGGCCGAGAGCAGGTTGATCGCAAAACGGTGCGTCCGTTGGATGACGGGGGTAGTATCGGCATCTGTGGACAAGGAGACCAGCACGAGAGGGGGTCGAAGGCTCACGGAGAAGAACGCGCTCACGGTAAGCCCGTAGTTGGTTTCGCCCTCACGGGCCGTTACCACGGAGACTCCCGTGGGCCACCGGGCCATGAACCGCCGGAACTCGAGAGCGTCGACACCCTCCGCCATTCTCTTCTTCCGGGCCTGACGGGCGAAGCGGGTCCGGGACGGGCTCAGCGAAGAGCGGACGCAATTTAACACCGTCTGCCAACCGGAGCGCCGCGGGGCGAACAGGCGGTGTCACGCCTAGGCTGGGGACGAGGCTTCGATGCTGCCGGTTTCGCCCGGGTTCAGCACGACCGAATGGCTCCCGCTCGCGAGGGTGATCGAGCCGGCCCCATCCCATCGCGCCGTCAGCCGTCCAGAACGAAACTGAAGGCAGATGGCCCCGGGACCGAAGCGTAGCCCGCTCAGTTCCGCCTTCGTCCATGTCGAAGGGAACGAAGGAGCCACGTCGAGGGTACGGCGCATCCAGTGAAGGCGGATTCCCCACAACGCTTCGAAGAGGGTCGTGAGGAACGGTGCCACGCTCATGCCGAGAAGGAAGCACGAATTGAATGCTTCTGCGCGGTCACCGCGATAGCACTCGTTGGCAAGGCCATCCTCCGTGATGATACGGTCGCTGACCGTCAAGAGGTCAGCGAGGCCCAGCTCCGAAGCGCCGGTCAGGAATGCGGCCTCCGCCGCCCAGTTGGTGGCGATCGTCCAAACCTGTCCATCGTGGTAGGCATGAGGAACGAATCCAGGGTCCAGTGCGGAAAGGGTTCGAACCCCCCACGACGTGCTGAGATCCGGTTGATGAGCGCGCGCTACGATCTCCCTGGCTCGGTCGCGTTCGACGCGCCGCTCACAGATGGCGCGCAACGCGTTGGGGCGGACGCGGGCCACCGGCCCATTCTTCCCAATCGTGTCGTAGAGGTAGTGCTCTTCGGGCCATGCGTACCGCTGACGGATCGCGTCCGTGAGGAGTGCGGCCCTCCGTCGATAGCCTTCCGCTGCCTCAGCGGAGGAGCTGCCCTCGGCAAGGTCGGCCAATGCTTCGTAGGCCACGGCCGCGAGCGTCTGGACATCGATGGCGTGGTCGCGGCGATCGGTCGAGTCCCACAACGTCGTGTCGGGGGCATCGAATCCGTAATGGACTTTTCCGAACTTCTGGACAGCCGTGCGGAGCGCCGCAATCTCGCCTCCGTTCCGTACGAGGCCGGTCGAAGGATCCGACCGTGCCTCGATCCACCCCGCAATTCGATGGAGCACGTCGTCCCAACCCCGGGTCCGAGGCTGATCGCCCGTGTGGTCAAGATACCGCCGAACGAGGTTCGGAAAGTAGAGCGTCGTATCCGAAGTACCGTACAGGAATACCGGCCCCGGAGAAAACTGCATGGGAAGCTCCCCGGCCTCCGCGGCGAGGACCGGTAGGTCCGCGGGTGCCTGAAGGCTGAAGATCGCATCGAGCGAGCTCGCCACCCACGCGTGATCGCCCAGCCAAAGAACGGCGGGCAGCATCCAGGCGAGATCTCGGCCCCAAAAGGCCGAGTACCACGGATATCCCGCTACGAGGCCCGTGAAGCCTTCTTCCGGAGATCGGTAGAGGGCGCGCAGGGCATCCCGCGCGAGTCGATAGCCGTGTTCAAGTTTCGGCGCGTCAGGGAACAGGAGTTCGGGGGTCCCCGCCCGCCAGCTGCGCCACTCGTTTCCGACACGGTCGACGTTCGACGCGGGGTCCGTGAGCTCCTGAGCGCCGGATCCGGGGTGAGCTTGTTGCCAGCGTCGCGTGCCACCACTGATGATCCACGTCAGCGAAAGCGTGGCTCCCGGCGCCACCGTCGTGCGATGCTGGGAGGATATCGTCCTCAGTTCTCCTTCCCATGGACCCTTCGTGCAAGGCTCACCGTTCAGGCAGAATTGATCAGGCCCCGGAGCCGAATCCAAATCCAACCCCCAAGCGCCCGAGACGATCTCGATCGCCGTTCCTCGGACGGCGGCTCGGTACGAGTACGGTTTGATCCCCTCGAGAATCACCGGGGACAAGAAGGGTTGGAACTCAGTGTCGACTCGAAGATCGACGCTCACGCCTCCCCGGTTTCTGAACGAAAGTCGGCGGACGATCCCCGGGGCGCTGGGGAGGGGAGAGACTTCCTGGCCCACCTCGAGTGTCTCATCGGAGTGACGGCTCTTCACGCCCCAGCGCCAGACACGGATCTCATCGAGTGTCGAAGGAAGCGTGGCGTTGTGGTCGTTCGATGACCAACGTATGCGC
>JBAUTP010000033.1:0-2937 GCA_049582265.1 Thermoplasmata archaeon | reverse complement strand
TGCGTTACTGATGAACTTGTACGGCGGGTAGACTGACTGGAAGCTGAAGGACCCAGCGCCCCCGCCCGACGAATAAACAATGTCTCCGTAAGAATCGGAGATGACCAGCGACGCCCCTTGGAGCCCGCCTGCCGTGAAAGACCCAGAAACCTGACTACCCTTTGGCGGGCTGATCGTGGTGCTTCCCGGTGAAAAGAACGATCCATTGAGAGTTCGGGAAAATGGATGAGGAATTGGGAGCGCGAATAGCGCGACAAAGGTTGCGAGAACGACGACGCACGCCAACACAACAATCAGTACGTTTCGGACGGCGTGAGTCGGAGGGGGGGGTTGAAACGGTGGGTTAACCGCCACGTCCGGGTAGGGCCATTTCACAATATCAAACAGGTTGGTCTCGCAATGTCTATGAAGTTCTGATTTCGGCTCGGGCCTCGCCTACCGCGATCGTTCGCCCTTCGAAACTGTGATTCGGCGACTCGACGCGTCGTAAGTCCAGACCAGCTCGTCACCTTTGCCAACGTCCAGGATCGCGACCAAGGCCTGAGGAAGGGTAACTCGGAAGGTCTCTGATGTTTCCGTGAGCTTGACCTGCTGGACCTTCGACCGAAAGGTATGGGTCGTCACGTTGTGGGCAGGGCGAGGCATGCTTAGACCAATCGTAAGGGAGGCTATAACAGTTATCCTATAGACGACCTACTGATAGGATAATTATAGTGGGACTGCATACACGACGTCATGGTCCTGGTCGTCCGTGTCGGAAGCGCGCCATGATCGGCTCGGTGCTAAAGGCCTACCGTGACGCACGGGCTGAACTCGAGAAGTCCGTTGAGGGGGCCGTTCGAATCTGGGAGCGCGGGTTCGGCAACGCCAAGCGAGTCGCCGATACGGCCTCACGAGTCCTCGGTCAGCTACGCGATGGGCCACGCAGGATCCTGAAGGAGCTCGGAGGTAAGCTATGACTGGCCCTTCGGGCGTCGTATGCCCAGGCTGCGAGGAGATTCTCGACATCGCCGAGATCGCTGGCAGAGACTCTTGCCCACGGTGCGGCGGTCAGTTGTACCCGAAGATGTCGGAGACTGATCGAAAACTCGGGGGCAAGCCATGAGCTCGCTCGCAGACCGGCTCCGGTTCCGGCTCATCTGGCCCATCCAGGACACCTTCGCCTCCATCGTCGAGTCGATCGAGTTTCACTGGGATGACTGGGTATCGAGCATAAAACTCACTCATGGAGACCCTTCGGTTTCGGACCTGGCGACCGGTGAATCCGCATGATTCAACCGCGAGCTGCTCTCCGAAACGCTCCGTTCGCGGCTTCGGTAGTCCTTGCGTGCCTGATGACCCTGGTCCTCGCCGAGATGATCGCCTCGTCGGAGTACGGATGGGTCCTCGTCTCTCACTTCAATGCGTACGGAGAAGGGGGCCTCGAAGTCGGTCTGGGCCTCGGAGTCCTCGCACTCGCGATCGTGAGCGCCTGGATTGCAGCTCCTCGGCGCGATGCGCATTCGTCGCCAGTCCCCGACCATGCGGGCAGTCCGGGACCACTGACCCCCACATTTCGTTAGTCGACGGAAGTCAAGGAAAAAGGAGAATCTAAAATGAGGAGAAGAGTGAACGAGCTGGCAGAGAGCTCAAAACCCGAGAAGCGAATCGACACACTGCGCTTACTCGACATAAGCTACCGACGGGAGTATCGGCACTTCCGAGGCGTAGAGAAGGAGCATGAGCCGGAGTTTGTACAGCTGACGGTATCGCTGCCGCAATCCCTCTTCGACCGCATGGCCGGTGCAATCGAGCGCGCGAAGATGTTCCGCCGCATCGGTGACCCCCCTCGAAAGTTCGAAGCCGGCATTGATGAGTTCGTTCGGCATGGGATCGAGCGCCTCGTCAGTAGTGAAGAACACGAACATACGGTCCCGGCGGGACTCCTCGACACCCTCACCGCCATTCGTTCAATCCCGGATTTCGAGGAGAGGATCCGAATCCTGAAGTCGAACGATCCAAGCACTTCAGTGGTCGAGTCACTCGATGGAATGGCCCATCGCCGTCGGGCTGAGCTCGAAAGGCTCGACGCAAGTTACTGGAAGAAGGTCGAGAAACTTCGAGAACAAGAAGCAGCGCGATGAGACGCCGCGAGTCTCATGTGGGGAATAACAGTGAGACCTAGTGTCCCCGGTGCCAGCTCGGTAGATTTAACCTCTCACCGAGAGTCTCGGGGCCCTCTCCATGAGGCCGGGACTGGTCGGGCTGACTGCCGTCATCGCCCTGCTTTCGGTCCTTTCGGGTTTGCTGCCATCGACCACTGGCGCGTACGAAGCTGGACCGCCAGCCCGGACGGCTGAAGTGGCTGCGGCCTCAACGCCCACTCCGACGAACCTCACAATGACGGGAGCGACGCAGAACTCGATCCAACTTTCGTGGGCCAACTCCACCGCAGCGGGCCGTGTGGGTTCCGAACTCTGGTGGGGGCTCAGTTGTTCAAACCTCAATAACCGGCAGTCCACGGGACCAGTGGAGACCTTCCAGATCTATCAACTCCAGGTCGCGACGGATTACTGTTTTAGTGTTCAGAATCTTCTGTACCATAACGAGTCGACCCCTCTGGAGCAGCCCTTTCTCAATGTGACCACGCTTCCCGGTTATCCGGGGAAACTGGAAGTTGCCCAGGCCTCGAGCGACACTCAGCTGGATCTCTTCTGGGGAGTCTTGCCGACTTCGATCGTTAATGTGACCCTCTGGACAGGACCCGAGACGTGCGAACTTAGCCGCAGCATGTCCCTTGGGACTGTGAATTCGACCGTAGTAAGTGACCTTGTTCCCAACTCTGAGTACTGTTTCGGCCTTCAGTACTACACCTCGGGCGGGGGCGGTCTCCTTTCCGTGGAGACCGGAACCACGCGCTCGAGCTCACTGGTCGGCCTGCAGGCGCCGAAGTGGCTC
>JBAUTP010000032.1:0-1610 GCA_049582265.1 Thermoplasmata archaeon | reverse complement strand
ACGGCCGTTGCTGATCCTCAGCCTGCCATGGTTCCTCTACTCGGTCTTCATGGTACCGATCAGTGCCTACACCGAGTTTGGGTTCCAGTACGCCTTCATCGCGGTTGGCCCCCTCGCCATCTCCTTTGTCGAGGCCGTCGGGGCCATTCACCGAGCCTGGCCCTCCCCTGCCCAATCGTCCGAGCTGAGTTCAGAGAAGTGGCTGGTTCTCTTGCTTCCGTTCTTCGTGGGCAGTCTCCTGGGTTCACTCTACCTGCTCGAGGGCTATACCGACGCATTATGGATTGGAGCGATCATCGCGGCGTTCACCGCCGGGAGCTATCTCGCTCTGACCTTCGTTCCAAGGTCCCGCGAGTCGCATCCATCCCCCCCACCGGTGGGTCCCCCGAGGAGATGGCGTCGCCCAGCGAGATCGAGGTCGGTCCTTGTGGGGGCCCTGATCCTGCTCGCGGCGAGCAACATCGCCCTGTCACCGCTCAATCCATCGAACTTTCGGGGGCCCGGCCTCGCGGGCTATTCTTTCCAATACAATTCCAACCCAATGTACAGTTACGTTCCTGCCCTGGCCGCAAAGGTTCCATCGGACGCCTCGATCGTGGCATCGGACAATCTTTTTCCCTTCGTCGCCAACAATCCGAACGCCTACTCGCTCCTTTGGTATCCTGGCTTCCCACCGTACCTTCCGTTCAATGCAACCCATTTACCCGCCTACGTTCTCGTGAGCTCAAGCGAGTGGTTTGCTGTCCCTCCCTACCTCACCTCAACGCTGTTCGATGCGGGCGTTTACGGGGCTGTCACGTTGCTGTACTCAAACATCGATTACCCTGGTCCCATCTATCTCTTCGAACGAGGCTACAGTGGACCTGTCAACGTCGTGCAAGTAACTCCCTTCCCGGGACGAACGCTCCTGTGCGGACATGACTTCGGCCTGGGTCCCTCCGGCGTCGTACTTCCTGCGGCCGGGTCGGTATGCGGTGTCATCGTGCAGAGCCAGCCGGCCAGCAATCTGTCCGGCAACAACGTGACCATCTGGTATGGTCCGTACTTGAACCTCATCCCTGGGAACTACTCCGTCACTGTGTCACTCAAGGGCGAGTTTCCTGTTCCCAGTTCTGTCCCGCGGCCGGTCGTGGTCATGGATGGAAGCGCCGAGAACACCGGGTACTGGTACTCCCTCTACATCACCCAGTTTCAACTTTCGATGTCCTCGTGGACCAACTTCACGTACCATTTCACGCTCACCCAGCCTTGCCTTGGCGCTGAGTTTCGAGGAGACCTGGCACTCACGAACATCAATGGCACGTACCGGTCGGGATTCGTCGAGATGAATGACGTCGTGCTTGACTATTCCCCCTGACCTAACACCGACAGGACGACGTCGGAATCCTCGACCCCAGCAGTTCGGGTCCCACCATCCGAGGCCCCGTCCTCTCGATGCCCGACCTCGTTGCGCCCAGGACGAAAGAGCCAAGCCAACTACGCCTCTCTCCTCCAGATTGCTCGCGTCTACGACCGCAGAAAATGCTTCCTCCCCGAGCCGTGAGAGAGCCGCTGGTTCACGACGGCGACGAGAACCATTCGCGACGGTAGAGCGGTCCATCGAGGGAAGA
>JBAUTP010000031.1:0-8297 GCA_049582265.1 Thermoplasmata archaeon | reverse complement strand
GCGACCACCCCCCGACGCTCGGTCGTTCTCGACCCGGTAAAGGTCCGCGTGGATAGTTTCCCTAAGGATCTCGACGTAGTCGAGCTCGCTAACCATCCTGACCAGCCGGGCCTCGGTCGTCGGCGCGTTTCGGCCGGTCCGGTCTTCTGGCTCCCCGGCGCTGACGTTCGTGCCCACCTGGGGGAAGAGATCCGGCTCAAGGACCTCGCCAACATCCGACTCCCCGCCGCCGTAGAGGAGCCGGGAGGAGAACCCGTCCATGCCTCCTTCACGTCACGCGAGAACCGCCGACTTCCTCGCGTTCAGTGGGCGGGCGCGGAAGGAGCCATCGGCATCGACCTTCTTCAGGCGGACGGAACTCACATCCTCGGAGTGGGGGAGGCCAGCCTTCGCGAAGCTCCTGAGAGGGCCATTTACCAGTTCGAGCGAGTAGGATTCGCCCGGATGGATCTCGGGTGGACCTCAGGAAGCCTCCCCGTGCGGGCTTGCTATGGTCATCCGTAGTCAGGGTCCCGCTTCGCTGCGTTGCGCTGCAAAACTCTTTGTGGCGCCCGAGACCTCGTTCCTCGGGGGAAGCCGTGCGGTTCCTGCATACGTCCATCACGGTGAAGGACATGGACGAAAGTATTCGATTCTATACGGACGTACTCGGTCTCACGTTCGAACGACGCCGCAAGATCCCAGAGAACAAGGCCGAGATAGCCTTCGTCCACGACCCCGAGAGCGGAGGCCGTGTCGAGCTCACCTACTGGGGGGGAAAGGGCTCCTTCGACGCGGGGGAGCAGTTGGATCACCTCGCCTTCGAGGTCGGGGACATGGACGTGTTCTTGGCGAGGGCGCGTACCCAGTCGGTTCGAGTGGCGAAGGAACCATTCACGCTCGCCGGCGGGTCGGGTCGGATCGCATTCATTCTCGACCCCAACGAGGTCTGGATCGAGCTCATTGAGCATCGCCCATCGGACCGGTGACCCGCCCCCGTGTCCGCGGGGGAGCAGATAGTAGGGTCTGACCCTCTCCTCCGCGCGGTGTTTGGGGCGACGTTCTTCGTTCGCTTCGGGTTCGGCATCACGCTTGCCGTTTTTGCCACCTACATCCTCGGCCACCCGACGGGGTTGAGCGCCGACGACATCGGCGTCGTGGGATGGATCTCGGCCGCGGCCCCGATCGGCGAGTTCACGACGGTCATCGCGTCAGGCATCGCAGCCGACCGATACGGGCGGCTCCGTGTGCTCCTCTGGGGGTTGGCGGCGGCCAGTGTGCTCATGCTCCTGGTCGCGAGCACACGGTCGCCCTGGGCGCTGGGCGGATTGAACCTGGCCTTCGGAGTTTCGAGTGGGGCCATCCTCGCGTCGAGCCTGGCGGTCGTCACGGACGCGTCGGCCGTCCAAGCCCGGGGGTACGCCATGGGTCGGTTCGATGCGATGAACCTTCTCGGATGGGTCCTGGGGTTCGCCGTCGGATTCGGCGTGCTCGGGTCCGTGCCGCCATCGAAGCTCTTTCTCGTCTTCCTGCTGGGGGGCGCCGTGCTGACGATCGGCTACGTGCTCGCCTACCTCCTGACGCGGAGGGCCCCTCGCCCCCCGAGGCTTCCGAGCACGCAACTTGGGATGCTTCGCACGGCGATCCTCGAGCGGGAGGTGCTCCTGGTGGCGTTCCCCTGGCTGGTCATCTACATGTTGATCGGGACCGTCTTCGTATTCCTCGGGACCGCCGCCGCTGCGGCGGGCCTCCCCATTCGTGAGCTGGCCGTTCTGATCGGGGGTGGTGGCCTTCTCCTCCTGGTCACGCAACCCGTCTTTGGCCGAATGGCGGACCGATACGGTCGTCTTCAGCTCACCTTGGTCGGAACCGCCGGCTTCGTCGGCATCCTCGTAGTTGCCATTCTTCTTGGGACGTACGGCCCAAGACCGCTCCTTCTCGGACTTCTGGGGGCAAGCACGCTGGCCGCCCTCGCCTACGGGCCAGCCGCGTTGGCCTCGCTCGGCGACTTGACCCATGCCTACACACGCGCGACAACGATGTCCGTGTACACCCTCGCGATCAGCCTCGGCATGATCCTCGGGCTCCTGGGTTCGACGACCCTTCTCAAGTACTACGGGATTCCCGGGCTCGATGTGTTCTTCGGCCTCATCGCGGTGGCCCTCGTCGTTCTCACCTCGATTCGGGTCCACGACATTCGCGTCGGCATCGCGGCCTCCCCCTCGATCTCCTCGTCTCCTCCGTCCGACCGGTGAACGGACTTACTCCGTGAGCCCTTCGGCCGGAAGGGTCAGCGCGGCTTCCCCCGTCCCCGGGGGATTGTCTCGGACGCCCCACGGAAGGCCCGACTGTCGGAGCCGGCGGCTCCCAGATGGGGGCCTGCGTGGGAAGTACGTTCCGCTGAACCTCACCGCAGGGCGAAGTGATCTTCCAGCTGCAGCCAAGAAAACGACCGTGGCGTACGAGAACCCCTGTCGACCGTGAGTCGAGTCAGAGACTTCGGTTGGTTCGGCTAGACCGTTTCGATCACCTGACGCCCGATCTCCCCGCCCGCGTGGTACGGTTCACGATTCTGGCTCAATCACGAGATGACGGATCGTTGGATACACCGACCGGAGACTGACCGCAAGTGTGTCGATCGCACTTTCGATCTGGTCGGTGGTGAGCCCGTCCTGAAAGTTGACGCGTAGCGCCACCAACACATCATCCGGCCCGAGCATCATCGACTGGAGGCCACGAACCTGCCGGACCCGGGCGTCGCGCTCGACGACCTGAAGGATGCGTCGTGCGTTTTCCGGTGAGATCGCCTTACCGATCAGGAGTTCCCGCGACTCCGCCGCCGCAACGACCCCGGTCACGATAAGCAGCAGTCCCACGCCCATCGCCGTAATCCCGTCGACGGCGGCGTTGTGGGTGTACTGGACCAGGAAGAGCCCCACGAACGCGACACCGCTGCCGACGACGGAGACCAGGTCCTGGTAGAATATCGTCTTGAGACCCAACTGGGCGGACTCGAGGAGGTCGCTCAGGGTCTCCCTTCCATGCCGTAGCTCGCGCAACGTGATCCAGATGCCAGCGAGGCTCACGGCGAGCGTGATCCCGACGACCAAAATGGCGTACGGGACATGATCGACGGGCGAGGGGCTGAGAGCCTGCTGGAATCCGCTCACCAAGACGATCAGCCCCGCTGCGGTGAACGTGACCAAGGACGAGCTGAAGGACCAGAAGAAACGGTCCTTGCCGAAGCCGAACGGATGCGTCTGATCCGGCGGCCGATTCGAGATCAGAAGTCCCCAGAAGATGAGGAGGCCACCGATCAGGTCCGTGACCGTGTAGATCGCCTGAGAAAGAACGGCGTGGCTGCCACTATAGTACGCCACATAGGCGTTGACGACGAAAAGTCCCGCGTCGAGGATTACCGTTGCGACGATAATCACTCGCGGCCGCATCTCGATGGCTCAGTCCTCCGACAGGCGAAGCGGCACCTGGGTTATCAGGGTGAGCCCTGAGGTGAGAGCCGACTCCGAGGCTCGCCCTCCATGGGTACGCGAACCGTTAAGTCGGTCGGGGGGCCTTATCCCGCCGGAACCCTCCCATGTCCGAACCATCAACTGGCACGACTCGTCCGATGGGCCCTGCTTCCCGCGACGCCGCTGACACCGAGGGGCAACGCGTTCTTCGGCCCCACCTGGACGAATTAGGGCTTTCCCCCGGGAAAAAAACACGACTTCGCCACATGCTGTACGACCACGGGCCCGGCGGGGGCACCCTCCTCATACTACCCATCGACCAGGGACTGGAGCACGGACCCATGGACTTCTTCGTCAACCCAGCGGCCCTGGACCCGGAGTACCAATTCCGTCTTGCCTTCGAGGGGAACTTCTCGGCCATCGCGCTCCATATCGGTCTTGCGGAGAAGTACTATCATCAGTACGCGGGTGACGTTCCACTGATTCTCAAGATCAATGGGAAGACCAGCGTTCCTTCCGATACCGACGCCTTCAGCGGACTCACGGGCAGTGTTGAGGACGCCGTGCGCTTGGGAGCGGACGGTGTAGGATACACTCTCTACGTGGGGTCGCCGTCCCAGGCCCGAGACTTCGACCAGTTGCATCAGGTTCGCATGGAGTGCGACCGACTCGGGATGCCGCTCGTCGTATGGGCCTACCCCCGAGGCGAGGCGATCGCGAAGAAGGGAGGGAAGGAAAGTCTCTACGCGGTCGACTATGCCGCTCGGGTCGCGTTGGAGCTCGGCGCAGACATTGTGAAGCTCAACTACCCGGTCAAGTCCGAAAAAGACCAGCAAAGCCCCCCACCGTACAACACGCTGGAACTGACGCCCGAGGCGGCGTTCCACAAAGTGGTCCAAAGTGCCGGTCGAGCGCTCCTTCTCGTGAGCGGAGGGGAAAAGGTCGATGACAACGACCTTATCTTGAAGGTCCGAAGGTCGATGCATGCGGGTGCCACCGGGATCATCTTTGGTCGCAACCTCTGGCAGCGACCGTGGGATGACGCGATCCGCGTGACCCACGAGATGCATGCGATCTTCCGAGAGTACGTCCAGACCTACCGGTAGCGACTCCGTTCCCCTCTGGCTTTGGGTGGCCCGCGAGGACCATCCCAAGGCGTGCACGGGACGTCGCCTCATTCGTCAGGGACTGGTGAAGGAAGTGGTCTCGGCTCACGTCGGTCTTGAAAAAACGATCCTGCTGGACCCGGGGGCGCCCCATCCCCTCTCCCATGAAGACGCTCCCCGCGCGCACACGCACGGGATTCTGGCTGTGGATTGTTCATGGAATCGCCTCGCCGAGAGAGGAAGTTATCCTACCACGACACCCTGGCTCGCTCGCCACGGTCATCGACGTCGCCTCCCATGGCTGGTGGCCACGAATCCGCAGCACTACGGTCGGTTCGGCGAACTCACGACCGCGGAAGCGTTCGGCGCCGCCCTCGCCGTCATCGGCGAAACGGGTCTCGCGACGAGGCTCCTCGATGGATTCGCGGGGGGAAGGGCCTTCTTCGAGGTGAACGGAGCGCGACTGACATCGTACGCGCGCGCACCGACGGTCGCGAAGATGAGCCGAGTGGAGGAGGCCCAGTTCGGCGGGCGCTAAGGTTCGGGATACTCCTGCCCTTCGCTCGCGAGATGCTCGAGCGTGAGATCGAGCGCCGACCGGATGGGGCGGTCGAGCGGGAATCTCGCCACAAGAACGCCACCGTAGCGCTCGTAGATCCGACTCGTGTGCAGGGTGAGGCATCGGTCATGGTAGACCGCTCTCCCCGCCAGGTGGGGATCGTGACCCCGCAGAAAGAACCGAGCCCCCGTTCGTTCGAAAAATTGGTCTAGGTCGCGCTCATCAAACTGCGGCGTTAATCCTCGATCGGTGGCGCTGGCGCGACAGTCCGCCCACACGAGCTCGATGAGAAGCTCCTCATCGACGTGATCGAACCGTGCGCGCCATTCGGGACCGGGAAGCGACCGGGGGAAACCCCCGTGCGCGAAGTAGGCTCCGTTAGGACTCAGTGCGGCGAGCGGGCCTCGGCCCAGGAGCCCCGTGAGACGTGCGTACCGCTCCGGATCCGGACCCCAGAGACTGTCCACCTCCTCGGGTAGGTCGATAGGGACGACAGGGATCTCACGGGTGGTCTCATGGTTTCCCTGAAGCAGAAAGACCCGGCCCGGGAACTCGGCGGCCAGACCCAGTAAGAAGAGCGCGTTGGCGACGGAACCTTCACCGCAATCGCGGGGCGCGCGGTCGACATAATCACCGAGGCCCACCAAGATCCGGGGGACGCCGGGCTCCAAGAACTTCTCGACCACCAGCTCGGTCGACCGCCAATCGCCATGAGTGTCGCCGAACGCGAGTAGCTCCTCTCCGGGTCGCGCCGGTATGTCAATCAGCGCGGGGCAGGCCGGGACCTCTTTCTCCAGTTGGTCCAACAGATCGTCGGCTTCATCCGGCTCCAGTCTCAGCACAGCGGCGGGACCGACGTGGCGGGGCAACCCAAACCACCTACCGAGCGAGGGGAATTGCGGGGGGCCGGAATTCCTCGGAGCGGGGAGGGACCCCGTTCCGGTTTGAACCGGCGAATGCCCTAGGCAACAGGGTTCTAAGCCCTGCCTCGATGGACCCGTCAGTTTTCGCCGACGGTTTGGCCGAGCTGGAGCACCCCCGCAACATGAGTTCCTCGCAGACCGAGTAGCCCCGGCAGGAGTCCCGGCCGTGGAGATGACCGACTCCCGCGGCGTTCGAACCTGCGTCGCGAGATCCAGAGTCTCGCATGATTGGCCACTACACCACGGGGCTACGCCGGAGCCAGCGTCGTTCCGCGGATAAACGTTGCCGCGGGCGAAACGTCACGCCTTCGGTACCACCACATCGCAGAAATAGCATCAGGGAATCCAGCGCTGGTCCATGCCCGA
Organism: Thermoplasmata archaeon; assembly: GCA_049582265.1. GTDB lineage: Archaea > Thermoplasmatota > Thermoplasmata > Lutacidiplasmatales > UBA184 > Lutacidiplasma. The sequence goes on along the minus strand of JBAUTP010000031.1, from coordinate 1,894 downwards.
GTTGATGCATGGGAGAGACAGGAACGACCAACCCGGTCGAGCAGCATTCGCCGGGAGCTTCCCGGGCCGGGGATAAACCTCACCGCGTTCCGTCCGGCGTGGTCTCCGCGTCGATCTACATCGGTCTACCGGTCGGTGCTGGCGTCTTCGCGATCGCCACGGTAGGGCTTTCGTTGGGCAATTTCACGAGCTATCTGCCCACCGCGGCCATCGACGTGACTTACTCGTTCCTTCGCATGACCGCCGCGTACGCGGCATCGCTCGGGTTCGCACTCGCGTACGGCTACTACGCCGCCACGCGGCGGACCGGAGAACGGGTGATGATACCCATCCTCGATATTCTACAATCCATACCGATCCTTGGGTTCTTCCCGTTCGCGTTACTGTTCTTTGCCGCGCTCACCCCGGGCAGTTGGCCGGGCGTGAACATCGCCTCCGTCTTCCTCATTTTCACGTCGATGGCGTGGAACATGGTGTTCGGGGTCTACGAATCACTGAAGACCCTTCCGGCGGAGCTCAAGGAGGCGGCGGACACGTTCCGTCTGCGTGGATCGCTCCTCTTCCGGCGGGTGCTTTTGCCCGCCACGATGAATCGACTCGTCTACAATTCCGTGCTTTCATGGACCGCGGGATGGTTCTTCCTCGTAGAGGCGGAGATCTTCACCACGAACACTTCGCAGGCCCTTCCCGGGATCGGTAGCTTCCTTTCGTTTTCGGCGAGCGATCACAACACGGACGCGTTTCTTGCCGGCATTTTCGTCCTGGTGATCGTCATCGCGCTGTTGGATTTCGCGGTATGGAGGCCGCTCGGCAAGTGGGCGGAGCGGTTCCGCTACGACACCGCACCGTCCGGGGAAGGGGAGATCCTTCCCGTCGTTGACACCACCACTCGTTTCCGTCGCGTGGCCGCCTACGTGACGCGCGGGGTCCGCACTGGCGTGACTCGCCTCAGTACACCGCTGGTGCAACTGGCAGCGATCACGACACGCCCCGGGCCTAAGAGTCAGCTACGCCACACGGCTGTCTCCTACGTGGCGATCGGCGCGATCCTCGTCGTGGGTTGGTTGATGCTGATCGCACTCGCCGTGGGAGTGTTCCACGTATTCTCCGGTCCCATCCTCCCCGGGATTCGGAACCAAATCGAACTCTTGCCGTTCGCGATGGGCGCGTCGGCCCTTCGGGTTACCTCCGCCTTTGCGCTGTGTCTTGCGATCGCGCTGCCTCTCGCGCTCTACCTTACGCGGAATCCGCGTGCGTCACGAGTGGGGATGCCCATCGTCGAGGTGATCGCATCCTTCCCTGCGACGGCGCTCTTCCCGGTCATTATCTTCGAGCTCATCCCGTACCTTACTGCCGAGGGCGCGGCCGTTCTGATGTTAATGACGGGGATGATCTGGTACCTCTTCTTCAACGTTCTTTCGGGGATGCGGAGCCTACCCCCCGACCTGGAGGAAGCGGCCGCGTCGTTCAATGTCCATGGCTGGAAGAAATTCACCCGCGTCATCCTTCCGGGGATCTTTCCCGCGCTCATCACCGGTTCGATCACTGCCTTTGGAGGGGGGTGGAATACCCTCATCGTGGCCGAGTATCTCAACGTGAATGCGTCCCAGACACTGAGCCTCTTTGGCGTGGGCCGGGACATTGACATCGGCTATGCGTTGCCGAACAACACAGGGCTCCCCCTCATGGTCGCGGCCCTCCTCGTGTTGGTGGCCACTGTCGTTACCATCAACGAAGTCATATGGAAACCCCTCTACCGTCGGGCCGTCGAGAAGTACCGGTACGACTAACCGGAGACCGAACCCGGTCATTGACCCGAAGAGAGAACGATGGCGATTATCCGGGTCGACCACGTGAGCAAGTCGTTCGCAGGTCGTCACGGGTCGATCAACAT
>JBAUTP010000030.1:0-11932 GCA_049582265.1 Thermoplasmata archaeon | reverse complement strand
TCTATGATCCTTCCGGGCTCAACATCAAGAAGGTCGAGGAGCACAAGCACAAGTCCGGATCGGTCGTGGGCTTCCCCGGGGCGAAATCCGTGGACAACCAAGAGATCCTCGAGCTCAAGGTCGATGTCCTGATCCCCGCGGCGCTCGAGAACCAGATCACGAAGAAGAACGCTTCCAAGATCCAAGCCAAGATCGTGGCGGAAGCGGCCAACGGACCCACGCTCCCGGAAGCGGACGACATTCTCTACGAGAAGAAGATCACCGTTCTGCCCGACATCCTTGCCAATGCGGGCGGCGTCACGGTCAGTTACTTCGAGTGGGCGCAGGACATTCAGGGGTACTTCTGGGAACTTTCCGAGGTGAATAGTCGCCTCGAGAAGGTCATGGTACGCTCCTACCAAGAGGTCCACCGGGCGGCTGAGCAGCACAAGGTGCACAACCGAACCGCGGCCTACGTCCTGGCGATCCAACGCGTGGTCGACGCCATCCGGATGCGTGGCATCTACCCATAGACGTCGCTTCACGCCCGGTTCGCGCTTGATGGTCGATTACCCCGCGTGCCGGCTCGCGACCTGGGCCGACGTCGAGGGATGGATCGACCGATTGGCGGAGCAGGTTGAGGGCGCGCGGCATCGCCCGGAGTCGATTGTCGCGCTCACCCGAGGCGGTTGGGCGCCCGCGCGTCTCCTTACGGATCGACTCGGCGTGAAGAAATTGATCGCGCTCCGGACCCAGCACTGGGGAGTCACCGCGACGCCCAGCGGGCGCGCCGAGCTCACCGAAGGCATCAGCGGCACGGTGCGCGACGAGTCGGTCCTCATCGTCGATGACATCACCGACACGGGCGAAAGTCTCGAGCTAGCGCTTCAGCACATCACGGCGCATTCCCCGGCTCAGGTCGAGAGCGCCACCTGCCTCCACATCACCGATTCCAAATTCGTCCCTACGTACTACGCCGAAACGATCGACCGCGAGCAATGGGTCTGGGTCGTCTTCCCGTGGACCTACTGGGAGGACCTGCGGACGTTGGCGGGGCGGGCCTACGAGGCGAACCACGACGTGGAGGCCGCCCACCGCTCGCTTCGTGAACGATGCGGCCTCGTGGTCCCGCTCGAGGACGTGCGGCGAGCGGTGAGCGGCAACGGGCACCCCGCGAAACGTCCCTAGCCGAGAAGCTACCTTCGCCTGCGGAAGAGAATCATCCGAGTGACGTAGAGTCCGACGTGGACTCCCGCGCGCGATACTTGAAGTACTGCGAAAGCACGCCGGCGCTGATCACGAGGATGAGCCCCAGTGTGACCGTTCCGATGACGAGCGGCAGATGGACGGGCTGGACCAGGTTCTCGAGGAACTCGACCATGTACACGATCCCATAGCTCAAGAACCCCAGACCGACGATCGAGGTCGTCGCCGTCAGGAAGGACCGCGGGAGCCGTCGCGTGAGCAGGAGCCGCCGTATCGCTCGCCCGGTCTCCCAGACCAGCGCGGCGATGAGCCACCAGAGCAAGGCGACATTGAGGAATTCGAGGATGCGGTCGAGGGGCGTGTTGTTCGGAAAGTGAACGTACTGGTTGTACCCCGCCAGGAATCCCACCCCCACGAGGGCGAGCGAGAAGAGACCGAAGCCAAAGGCCACGGATCCCTGGCGTAGGTCGGTCGACGCGCCGCGGATCGAATCGATGATCGCCTCGTCGATGTCGAACGTCCAGAAGATCAGATAGAACCCCAGGAGGATCGCGAGACCGATGACGCCCCACCCGATCACGCCCGCGGCGGCCGCGATGCCGAGCGTAAGAGTGACGAGGGCGAGGGGGAGGACGGTCTTGGCGCGGAGCTTGGGGTCCTTGAGGGCCCGCACGAGTGTGTAGTACGTGGATTCGATGCTGGCGTTCTGGCGGACGAAGACGCGCAGAACTCCGTCGATGCGAACGCGTGAGGCAAGGATCGGGAACAAGAACTCGTCCTCGGCCCCGTCGGAGACCAGATGGGCGGAGTCCGCCGGGTGCTCGGCGAGCACCTGATCGAACTGCTCGCTCACGCGCCGGTCCGAAAGTACTCCCACCTTCGGCGACCCGGTGAGGACCACGACCTCGCAGGGTTCGTCGCTGGCGTGGATCTCGTCGTACAACCGAATCGCCGCGAACATCGCATTCGTGTCCGCATCCTCAGGGTCGGCGGAGCCCAACTTCGTGGCGGCTTCCAGTACGGCCGCGCGGCCGACCACCGGCCCTTTGACTCCGGCCTTGCGGCCGAGGTCGTCGTCGCGGTCGACGCATACGACGAGCCGCATGATGGGTATGATACGTGATAGGCACGGATAATCCTTCGGAGTGCGTCTCAGCCGCCAACCGCTCCGGCGACACCGGTTCGGGCACCAAGAGGCGAGGTCGACGCGCTCCCGTTTCGGCGGGGAGGGTTTTATGGTCCGGCCCCCGTCGCCTCGCCGCGATGGCCGACCTCCCGGATAAGCAAACCTCGTTCATGGAGTGGTACCTCGAGGTCGTGGAACGCGCGGAACTGACCGACAAGCGCTACCCGGTCAAAGGGATGAACGTCTGGACCCCCTATGGCTACCGGGCCCGGCGCGAACTCGACCGGGTCATGATCCGAGAGATCGAAGCCACCCACTCCCAACCTGTCGAATTCCCGACCTTGATCCCCGAAACGGAGTTCCAGAAGGAGAAGGAGCACATCAAGGGGTTCGACCGCGAGGTCTACTGGGTCACACGGGGAGGAGCCGCGACGCTCGATGTTCCTCTCGTCCTTCGGCCGACCAGCGAGACCGCGATGTATCCGGTCTTTGCCTTGTGGATCCGATCCCACCGAGACCTGCCGCTCAATGTGTACCAGGTCGTGAACACGTTCCGCTACGAGACCAAAACGACACGCCCGTTCCTTCGCGTACGGGAGATCCATTTCTTCGAAGAACACACGTGCCAGACCGACGAAGAGGCCGCGTCGGACCGCGTGCAATCGAACTTGGCCGCCTTCCGTCGGATGGCCGATGCCTGGGCTCTTCCCTACCTCCCGACTCGACGGCCCGAGTGGGACAAGTTTGCGGGAGCCTACTACTCGATCGCCTTCGATATTCCGGTCGGTGGCGGACGCACGCTCCAGATCGGAAGCGTCCATCACTACCGGGAGAACTTTTCTCGAGCCTACGGGATCACGTACGAGGACCCGCAGGGCGCCCGCCGCTATGCCCATCAGACCACGTTCGGGCTCTCGGAACGGCTCTTGGGCGCGGTCGTCGCGGTGCACGGCGACCAAAAAGGCGTGGTCCTTCCCTCCAGCCTCGCCCCGTACCAGGTCGCCATCGTACCGATCGCCGACGCCTCGGGCGACTCGGCAAGTGTGGAATTCGCCGAACGTCTCGGTGCGGAGCTCGGCAGGCACGGGCTTCGGGTCCACGTCGATCGCCGGCCCGACCGTCCGGGCGCGAAGTACTATCATTGGGAGACCCGCGGAGTCCCGCTTCGGCTCGATATCGGCCGCCGTGAAACGACTCAGGGGAGCGTTACCGCGGTCAATCGACTCGGCCAACGGTCAAGCCTCGGTCCGGATCGCTTGGTCGATTCGATCGAGAACGCGTTGTCCGAATTCGATGCCGAGCTTCGGCGCCGTGCGCAGAGCTCCTTTGCCGAGCAGTTCGAGGTCGCCCCGGACCTGGAATCGCTCCGAGGTTCGGCAAAGGTGGAGCTCGTCGCGTGGTGCGGTTCGGAGGCCTGTGGGCACGCACTCGAAGAGGCGATCAACGGGGGCCTCTTGGGTATTCCCGAGGGCCCACTTCCCATCCCGGTTCCCGACCCCACGAAGTGTCTGGTGTGCCAGAAATCCCCCGCGCGCTGGGCGGTGGCGGGCCGACCGATCTAGGACCTGCCTTCAACGGGGCGGAGGCGGGGGAGCCGGAGGATTGGGAAGCGCGAGCCACATGCCGGCCAGGCCGAACGCCACGAGGGTGACGACGACGGCGTACACTCCGTTGTCCAACCAGGCCTGGTAGGAAACCCCCCACCAAACGTAGAACGCCACGCCCAGGATGAGCAACATGGCGAACCCCCAGAATTCGATGACCCGGGTCATCGACATAGGAACCACCCGAGATGTCTGTGCCGCTTCGGGCGTGGTTACTGTGGCCATCGGGCGCTTGACCTGGGAAGCCACCTATAACCATTTCGGGCCAGGAGCGCAGGTCTTTAGCCGAAGGCGCTCCCATAGTACGTGGCATGGGCGGGGCCCCTCCGACCGTCACCGGCCGTGAAGGGGGCATCCGAGCTAGGATCAGCTCCGATCAACGTCGGACTTTGGCCTACGCGAGCGCCATAGGTAGGGAGTTCGACTTTCGGCTGCTGGCGGCGGCCCTGGGAGCCGAAGAAGAGCCGCTCGCCGAGCAGTTGGAGCAGCTGGTCGCCCTTGGAGCCCTACGGGAGCGAGAGGGTGGGGACCGCTTCGTCTTCGTCCACGACGACATCCGCACGCAGCTCTACCAGGAGCTGACGGCGAGCCGACTTCGTGTCATTCATCGGAAGATCGCCGAGGCGATGGAGGCCCAGCTGAGCCCAATTCCGGACGAAGCGATCCCCGAGCTCAGCCGTCACTACTTCCTCGCCCAGATGCCCGAGAAATCCTATCGATTCAATCGTGTCGCCGCGAACCTGGCGGATGCGACCTCGACCCCCGAGGTCGCCATCTCTCACCTTGAGCGAGCTCGCCTGGATTTCCAGCGACTCCCCCAGCTTCCTCCTCACGAGGGGGTTGAGGTGGCTCTCCGTCTCGGAAGTTTGTACGCGACCATAGGAGAGGCGGACCAGGCGCGCCGATGTTTCGAGGACGGTCTTGCGGAGGCCGATGCTTCGACGCCGGGATTGCGGGGGCGATTACTCCTCGCCCGTGCGAGCCTTGACGGAGCTCGACCGGTCGGGGAGAGCGCCAACGAATCGATCCGTGAGGCCCGAGTGCTGCTGGAGCTTGCCCACGATGGGGCGGGCCTTGCCCGCCTCCACTACCTGTTGAGTCGAGGAGCCGAAACGCGGGGTGCCTTTCGAGAGGCGCTCGATGAGGACCTCGTGGCCGTCGATCTCCTCCGGGAGAACCCGGACGCCGGCCTCGCGGGGCTGGTCGAGCTTCACTTGGCGTGCCTCTGCGGTCGACTCGGTCCTGACGTGCGGGATGAGATGAACTCCTGGTTCGAACGCGGCGTCGAACACCTCGTCTCGGTGGGCGACTTCGCCGATGTCGCCCGTGGATACGCGATCGTAGGCGAGCTCGTTGCCGAAGAGCGCCCCTCCGATGGGCTTGCCCTGCTCCTTCGCGCTCGGGAGTACTCCGAGCGTAGCCGGGAGCCGCGCGACGTGGTGCGCGTGACGTTCCACCTGGTGGGAGTGTACCTTCGCATGGGGCATCTTCTCGATGCTCAGCGGACGCTCGAAGAAGCGCGCCGCCTCAAGGAACGACATCCGGACCGGATCGGGGACGTCCTCCAGGAGCTCGCGCGGGGTCAGATCGCCGAATGGCTCGGGGAGGCTGAGGTCGCTCGTCTCGCGTATGAGGAAGGACTCCGGCTCGCCATCGAACACGAGCTAGTCGTGGAATCCTTGGATGCCTACTTCCTCCTCGCCCGCATGGAGGTACGCCATGGGGAGGCATCCCAGGCGACCGCCCACCTGGAGGCGGCTCGCTCCAGCGGATTCTCCGGCGTGCGGCCCTGGCTTGCCCGACAGTTCGCCGAATTGGAAACCGAGGTCAAAGCCGCGGTATCCTAGGACCTAAGGAGCCTTCGGCGGTCGGCGGACACACCCACGCCTTTTTATTCCCGCCGCCCCCTGATTTTTAGTCGTGGCAAGCCGGGCCGCCGGGAACGACGGGGGCCCGCCGATCTTTGGGCGGGCCGAGATCTTTGACGAGCTTGTGCGTGAGCTCGAAACGGCCCGCGACGGGGACGGTCGGGCGGTCTTCCTGATCGGCGCCACCGGGATCGGGAAGAGTACGCTCCTACGCGCGGCCGTTGGCGTCGCGCAAGACTTGGGCTTCGAAGTGCGCCGGGGACGAGCCCTGCCCGCAGACCCACCCTTACCGTTCGAGGTGATCCGTGAGCTGGTCCGACCCTCCGTTGCTACGGAGCGCCCCGAAGATCCCCCCGAGCCGGCCGGGGGGTTACCGTTGTTCCTGGCTCCGCATGAGGGAGGGCTCTTCGCCGATGCCGTCTTCCACTCCGAGGGTCAGGGCAGTGGTGGAGCGGCCGACCGCCTCCTGTCGCACCTGGCTAGAACGGCCGACCGCTCGGATTCGAGCCTTTCCACGCTCTTGGGACAGGTCTCCGAGTTTTTCCTGTCGTTGGGTCGAGAGAAGCCAACGGTCCTCGCCATCGACGATCTTCAGTTCGCCGACGACTCGACACTCACCTTCCTCCAGCAATTCCTTCCCCTCCTACCCGAGAGCCGGATTGTGCTGCTGGCGACCGTCGCCACCTCCGAGGAGCGACCCTCCCACGGAGCAGGGGCCATCGAGCGGCTACTCGCCATGGGTTCCGTGCGGTCGTTCAAGGTCCGACCGATGACGGAGACGGAACTGGGCCAATATGTTCGCTGGCTGCTTCGGGGGAAGGACCCCGGTCATGATGCGGTCATGCGATGGTTCACGCAGACCGAGGGAAACCCACTCTTCACCGAACATCTCGTCCGCGCGTCGACGGGGCTTGCCCCTCCCACGGGAGAACCCCGGAATCAGGACTTCATGGAGGTCCTCCGGTCACGACTTCGTAATCTCGGAGAGACCGAACGGAGGACCGCGGCCTACGCCGCGGTGCTCGGGAAGGAGTTCGACTTCTCCACCCTCGCGAGCGCCTCGGGCCAGGATGAAGAACGCTTGAGCGAAAGCCTCGATAAGCTCGTTCACGGCGGCATCCTGCGCGAGAAGCCGGGCGAGGTGTACGAGTTCGTCAGCGAGCGGGTCCGAACGGAGATGTACGCGCAGCTGACGGAAACGCGGCGTCGTATCCTGCATCGGAGAGCCGGGGCCGCCCTCCTCGCGCATACCGGAAAGAGGGAGGTCAGTGTCTACGAACTCGCGCGCCAGTTCTACCTGGGGCGGGACGACCGAAAGGCGGTCGAGTACAGCCAGCGAGCCGCGGAACTCGCTGCGAGTGCCTTCGCGTTCGATGTGGCAGGGATTCACCTGGAACGAGCGCTCGAATGCGCGCGTCGGCTGGAGCCCCGGGACGTCCCGCTCGAGTTAGCGCTTCAAGTTCAGATGGGGGGATTCCTGGGCGAGGTCGGCGACCTCAAAGGGTCGGAAGAGCTTCTCGGTGATGCCGTCGCGCGGGCGCGTGCCCAGCCGGAACTCACGAACGAGCTCGGGCTTGCGCTCCTCGGGCTCGCGCGTGCCCGCAGCGACCTCAGCCAGTACGACTCCGCTCGGGAACTCGCCGGCGAGGCCTACGGGATCCTCGAATCCGCCGGTAACCATCTGGCCCTCCTTACCGCGCACCGCATGCTCGGGCTCGCCTCGTGGCGTCTCGGAGACCTTCCACGAGCGGAACATCACCTGCGGGCGGAGATCGCGATCGCCCAGGAGCTCGGAACCCCGACGGACCGAGGACACGCCTTGATCGACCTCGCGAACACGCTCACCCAATCCGGCATGGACCGCGTGGAGGAGGCCATCGGCCTTTACGACGAAGCGGCGAAGGTATTCATGCAAGGAAATGACCTGGCGGCGCGCGCTCGCGTTCTCATGAACCGCGCGATCCTTCTCCACAGCGTCGGTCAGCGAGATCGGGCGCTCGCGGAAATGAAGCTGGCCGCGGAGTCGGCCGAGAAGTCGCGCTCCCCCATCTGGATCGAGTACGCGAACATCAACCTGGCCCAGTTCTACGCCGAATTGCCGGACCTCCCTAAGGCCCGCGTGGCCCTGGAGCGGGCCGAGACCACCCTCGAAGCCTTGGGCGACCGGCTGGGGCGTCAGCAGACGCGCATGATACGGGGGATCATCGCCTTCGCTGAAGGAGACCTCGTCGGGACCGAGCAGGCCTACCGGGAGGCTCTCACGATGGCGGAGCAGCTCCACCTGGGTTCGGAACTCGCCGAGATGAAGTTCCGGTTCGCCCTCTTGGCCCAACGGCGCGGCGACGACCGGGAGGCGCAGCGATGCCTCGATGAATCCCTGAAAGCGGGCGTCCTCACCGTTCGAGCCGAGCTCACCGACCAGGTAGAAGCGCTCCAATCGGAGCTCCGGGGGCAGGCGAACACCGCAGCGTTAAGCTCCACGGTCCCCTCCTCGAAGACGTGACCACCGGCCCATCGAACGCCGACCGCGTCGCGCCGGACGGGTCACCCTACCCGGACCGTGATCGTCCCACGTTCGAACATGACGTTAGGGCGATGTTCACGCACATCGCCCGACGCTATGATTGGTTCGATCACGTCGCCTCGCTGGGGGGCGATTATCTCTGGCGCCCTCGTGCCCTTTGGGACCTCGAACGATTTCGGAAAGGCCGACGGACGTCCCGCATCCTGGACATCGGCTGCGGGACCGGCGACCTCGGCGTCGTCGCCGCCCATCGGTTTTCCTCCGCCTCGCTGGTGAGCGCGGATTTCACCGCAGCGATGCTCACCCGGGCGGCCCACCGCCGCGATTTGGGGTCGATTCGGAACCGTTGCGCCTTCGCCCGGGCCAGTGCCTTACACCTCCCTTTCCGGTCCGGCACCTTCGACGTCGTGATGTCGGCCTTTGTGGTGCGGAACCTCCCTCGACTCGCGGACGCCCTCGCCGAACTGCGTCGCGTCCTCGCCCCTCAGGGCACGCTCCTCACGCTCGAGATCACGGAGCCGGTCTCCCCCCGCTTCCGCGCGATGTTCCACGCCTACTTCGACCGGGTCGTACCTTGGTTGGGTGCCGTGGTCAAATGCGCCGGCCCCTATCGATACTTGCCGGAATCGCTCCGCTACCTGCCCGACCGCAACGGAATGCTCGAGCTCTTCCACGCCTCGGGGTTTGCCTCCGCGGTCGTTCGGCCCCAATCGCTCGGTATCGTGACGGCGTATCTCGCCGACGTCGGCCTGGGCACCGGGAGCAGGGGTTAAGGGTCTGTGGCACCCATTCGTTCCGTAATGCCGGCGCCAGGGTTTGACGTGTTCCGTTTCGCCCACGACCACTACGACGAGGTCGCCTGGATGTGCCAGAACACGAACCATCTCGTGCCTCCGGGCATTGTCCAGCCGGCGGTGGAAGCCGCCCTTCGGGGTCGTCGCTACGAGATGTACCCCTACGCCCCCGGCGACCCTCGGTTGCGCCAACTCGTTCTCGAAGATCTTGGGTTGCCTGCGGACAGCAGCTGTCTCATCACCGCCGGGGGAACCGAATCGCTCTACATGCTCGCCCGGGCCCTGCTGCGACCCGGCGACGAAGTGCTCGCCTCCGACCCGAGCTACCTCATCATTCACAAATTCATCGAGCTCGCGGGAGCTCGGCCGATCCCCATCGACATCTACGCACCGCCCTATCGGCTCGACGCGAACCGGCTCCTGGAAGCTCGGACCTCGAAGACCAAGATGATCCTCTTGATCGACCCCCTGAACCCTCTGGGGTCGGGATATCCACGTTCGGAGGTTCGGGCCATCGCCGAGATCGCTCACGACCACCACCTCCTCCTCCTCAACGATGTGACCTATCGCGATTTTGCGGACGCCCCGACGCTCGCGACGGAGTTCGCACCTGAGGAGACACTCACTGTATGGTCTGTCTCGAAGAACTGCGGGCTCGCGGGCCTACGCCTGGGGGGGCTCGTAGGCCCCCGTTCCATCCTGAGCGAGGTCGGCCGATACAATACGAACGACCTCGGGGTGAACGTGTTCGCTCAGGCCGCCGCCGTCGCGGCCCTCGCCACCAAAAAGACCTGGATCGAGTCGGTCCGGCGGACGACCCGCGCGAACCAGGAACGGATCCATCAGGCGCTCGGCCCGATCGAGGGCGTGGACCTTCCTGTCTTCCCGTCCCAGGCGAACATGTTCGCCGTCGACATCGGCGCGACCGGGGTGACCCCGGATGCGCTCCAGTACGAGCTCTTGACCCGCCATCACGTGTTCGTCCGATCCGGGAGCTATCTCTCTCCCCGTCATGGCGGTCGGTTCGTCCGCGTCTCGTTCTCCAATCCGACGAACGACATTGACCGCTTCGTGGGAGCGTTCGCACCCGCCCTCCATGCCGTTCGCGCCCCCACCGTGAGCGTTCCGGCGCCGTAGCTACCCCGGCGGAACTACGGTCACGTCGACGACGACATGCTGTCGGCCCGGACCATACGGCTTCACTTCGCGGGGAGCAAGGGTGCCGACCCTTCCCCCCGCGACGATCACTGCCTCTTCGACCGCCCGTTCCGCTTTTCCCAACCCGTCGCGCGCGTCCACGACCAAGTGGACGTGAAGGGTTCCTCCTTCCGGTCGTAGCCGCTCTACCGCTAACGGGACCCAGTCGACGGACGAGGGAAGGTAGCCCAGGAAGACGTGGTCCGCTACCCTCGAGGGCAACGGGACCGCCCGATTGTCCCCCAGCATGGGAACGACCCGGCCCTTGGCGCGGTTGAGGTCGATGTTCTGGACGAGGTAGGAGTACGCAACCGGATTCTTTTCGACCGCATAGACCCGGCGGGCCCGGCCGACCACCGCGGCAGGCAATGAGAAGTACCCGATACCGGCGAACAGGTCCACGACGACCTCACCGGGATGGATCAGATGACCGGCCCGGGCTCGTTCGGTCCGGTTCCCGCGGGCGAACAACACCCGAGCCACATCCAGCCGGTAGCGGATGCCAAACTCGATGACCTCGGTCTCCGTTTCGCGCCCAGCGAGGAGCTCCATATCGGGTTCTCGTGATTCGCCCACGACAGGTCCTCGCACTCGAAGAACCGTGGCCACGCCCAACTCCTCCTGCCATAGACGACCGATGAGCGCAAAGTGAGGCCGAAGGGAGTCGGGCAATCGGAGCACGAGCACCCGCCCCAGGCGTTGGTAGCCATCGGGCAGCGAAGGAGCGAGAGAGGTTCCCGCCTGCACCGCTAGGCGTCGCCGCACGCGATCGGCCGGCTTCGCGAACGGCCGCATGGGGAAACGGTCGTCCCGGCGCTCAGGACGAACTTTCGTCCGTCTTCTCGAGAACAACGTCCAGGAACTGCTTCAGATGGGCCGTGAGAATAGGGTTGTCGGTAAACCCACAGGCATCCAGCCCCGGGGCCGCGAGCAACGCATGCTCTCCGTCGGACAGCACCTCGGTGGCGAGCAGGTTCGGTCGTTGGAGGTAATGTACTCCCTCGGGAACACGTTGCGACGGGGCGGTCACAAACGTCACTTGAACCCCCCGCTTCACCGCGCTCAAGACCTTCTTGTTGAGCTCGTCGCGAAGGTCGGCGATCTGGGGGGTCGTCAGCAGGAACGTGCGCGCGGACTGGTCCAGCATCTCCGCGATCTTGCCGATGACCTTCTCCTTTCCGCTCAGCAGATAGACGAGCTGAGGCTCCCCATGGTCCGCGACGACGCGGTGCAGCATCTCGAGCTTCTCGAACACCTCCTGGATCGCGGTCTTGAGGATCTCCGCCACGTCGAGCGGAGGTTTGGGTCGGAAGAGGAGCGGCTTTCCGCCGGCTGGAGTCGCGTAGCCCTTTCGCGCCAACGATTCCAGTACCTTGTAGGCCGACGTTCGGGGGATCCCCGCGGCATGAGCCAGGGAGGCCGCGTCCCCCACGCCTCGTGCGACGAGCGCAATGTAGGCGCGGGCTTCGTACACCGTGAGGCCGACCTTGCCGAGGACGTCCACCGCGCGTCGATACTCTTCCGTGATCTCGTTACCGAGCGACGCAGCGACCTGCTCGATCGTCGCCATACCGGGGCGACCGGTCTTTCCCTTTTAACTTGAGACCTGACGTAACGAGCGCGGCCCCTGGCGG